>JACMLI010000518.1 GCA_014379705.1 Gemmatimonadaceae bacterium | reverse complement strand
GACCAGTGCTATGCCATGGAGCAGAGCCTGCGCATCGAGTAACTCGGCCATCGAGGCGCACCTGTCGGCGGTGCCGTACTTCGGCCCCTGCGCCCGGTCCCGGTCTTGCGACTGGGCAATCGCAGGAGACATATCCCGGCGTGACCACACCTCCAGACGAGAATCATCCAGCGCCACCGGGCCCGCCGGGTACGGTGCAGGAGCGGCTGGCTTACGACCGGACGCTCCTGGCGAACGAGCGTACCTTCGCGGCCTGGCTGCGTACGGGCCTCTCGGTGGCCGCCGGGGGAATCGCTGTGGCCCACCTCGTGCCCGAGCCATCCCGCGATTCCCTCGTCGCGCTGGCGTTAGGCGCCGCCTTCGTCGTCCTCGGCATCACTATCATGGCGTACGGGGCCCACCAGGCCGCGGCCGTCGCCGGGCGCCTTGCGCGCGACCGGAACGAGGCGCCCCCACGTTCGGCTCGTGCGCAGTACCTCGTGACGGCGCTCGTGAGTGTCCTCCTGGCCGCGGTACTGCTCTTCCTGTGGACCCACCGGGGGCGCTCGCCGAATGCCGCCCGCGCCGCGGGGCAGGGCCGTCAGGACAACAGGTACGACCCCCTCGAGACACTGCTGGGCGGCGCGGACAGGACCTAGCAACCCGCCGGGTGCGAGGACAACAGGACCCCATTCACGAACGCCAGCACCTCGATGTCCTTCCCGTTCGTCCGGATGACCACATGGTCACCGTCGGCGTCGTTCTTTACCGTGCGCTGTTGCGCCGCATCGTCGCGGTCGGTGCGATACACTCGCACGGCAGGGTTCAGCTGGCAGTAGCGCTCGAGCACCGATGCGTCGGGAAGGAACACCTGGCCGAACTTCTTGCGTCCCGACGACGCCACGATGATCTCCGGATTCACGGCCTGCATGAACGGCAACGTGCTCGACGTCTCACTCCCATGGTGCGCGAGCTTGAGAACGGTGGAGGTCAGCGAGTCTGGCTGCACCTCGGTCATGAGGATCTTCTCCACGTACTTCGGCTCGTCCGGGCCATCCCCCCGCTCCTTGCCTTCGGCGTCTCCCATGAAGAGAAAGCTGTGCCGACCGTACGTGAGCCTGAGCACGATGGACGCGTTGTTCTCGATCGTGTTCATCTTCGACCCGAGCCCCTCATTGCTGCCGGGCCAGGCGTAGAGGAACCGAACGCCGATTTCCTTCCCCCACGCCGGCACGCCGAAGTTGGACCGTCCGATGTGCAGCGCGATGGGCGTTCCCTCGACCGTTTCCGTCTTCACCTCGTTGAGGAACGCCGGGTACGCGACGCCCCCCTTGGGAAAGCCGGGGTCGTAGTAACTCAGGACGTCGAAGTGCCGGATGATGCGCGCGGCGCCGGGATAGTGATCGTCGTGCGGGTGCGAGACGACGAGCGCGTCGATGATACCGCCGTGATGCCCTGCCGATTCGATGTAGTCGTGCAGCGTACCCTCGCCCTGCGATGCGTTGGGGCCACCATCGATCACGATGTTCTTCCCCTCGAACACGCCGTTCCCGGCCACGCCATCGTCGAACGTGCGGATCCAGATCCCATCACCCTGCCCGACGTCCACGATGTGCACCTCGAGCCACGCGTGTGGCGGAATGGCATTGGGGTCGGGGAGCGCCGGTTCCTCAACGACCGGGGCGACCGGCTCGAGGAACTTCTTTGCCGACCAGCCCTCGCGACCGTCGGCGAGACGCACGCGACGCCAGAACGGGACGGCATCGACAGCGGTAACCCCCGTGCCAGGCACGAGGCAGTCGACGCGTGCGCTGTCGGTGGACGGCGCCGTGCGGAGCACAAGGCACGGGCCGCCCGTTGGCCGCACCACGTATCCAGTCTCCTGCTGGGCGCCGACGGCGGAGTTGACAGCCACGCACAAGCCCGCCGCGGCTGCGACGGACCGGAACGCCCGGAGCATAGAATGAAGGATTATGCGCTCCCCGTACGGGAAAGGCGTGGCGAGACCTCAATGTCGCGCGGTGACGATGCCGCACGCTCAGCCGGTTGTCCACTCGGGATAACCCCACGAGCGAATGGTCTCAGTCGCCGCGCGGGGGCCCCTCGAGCAGGAGCTGGCGCGCATCGAGGGCGATGCGCTGCGTGATGTCTTCCAGGGGCAGGTCGTTGCGATCCGTGCCGAAGGGCTCCTCGATTTCGTTGGCAAGGAGCTCGAGGCCCATTGTGGCGAAGAAGGTGAACATTGCCGCGATCACCGTTCCGTATCCGAACTCGCGCGCCAGGCCAAAGGGCAGGATAAGGGCATACAGCACGACGAACTGCTTGACGTACGAACTGTAGGAGAAGGGGATCGGCGTGTTGCGGATGCGCTCGCAGATGCCGCAGACATCGTCGAAGGCGGTGAGCACCGGGGTGAGCGGCACGAGGGCCTCGCGCGGGAGCGTCCCGGCGCGGATGTCGGCGTGCACGGCGCGCACGATGCCGCGGACCGCCTCGTTAGGTTCGTGACGCCCACCGCTCCCGCGAGGCGTGCGCAGGTACGCGGCGAGCACCGCCGGATACGCCGAAAGCAG
>JACMLI010000517.1 GCA_014379705.1 Gemmatimonadaceae bacterium | reverse complement strand
GGTCGCTTCCTCGTCGCCGAGTCGGGCGTCCTGCTGACGCGCGTGCTCTATCGGAAGCGCAGCGGCGGCCGCGAGCTGCTCATCACCGACGCCGGCATGACCGACCTGCTGCGCCCATCGCACTACGACGCGTACCATCGGATCTGCGCCGTGGTGCACGCCCCCGCGCAGGGGACGTTCGACGTGGTCGGACCGATCTGCGAGAGCGGGGACTTCCTGGCGATCGATCGCGAGATGGACGACGTGGAGGCGGGCGCGCTGCTCTGCGTCTGCACCACGGGGGCGTACGGCTACAGCATGGCCTCCAACTACAACGCGCGCCCACGCGCCGCCGAGGTCATGATCGACGGCGATCGCTGGGCCATCATCACCGCGCGCGAGACGTACGAGCAACTCGTGAGCCGCGAGACCATCACCCCGCAGTGGAGGACAACCTGATGAAGGTAGGGCTGCTGTCCGACACGCATGACCGCCTCCCGGCAATCGAGTCGCTCCTCACATACATGCAGGGACTGGGCGTGCACATGGTGCTGCACGCGGGGGACTTCTGTGCCCCGTTCGCGCTCAAGCCGTTCGTCGACCTCAACATGCCGGTGATCGGCGTCTTCGGTCGCAACGATGGCGACCGTGAAGGGCTTCGCGCCTTCGCCCAGCGCGGCGTGGGCATCGAACTCTTCGAGGGGCCGCATTCCATGGAGCTCGGCGGCAAGCGGATCCTGATGGTCCACGACATCGGTGAGGCCAACCCGCGCTCGCTGGAGAACCACCAGATCGTGCTCCACGGCTTCACGCATCGCGAAGAGATGAAGCACCGCGCGGACACGCTGATCGTGAATCCCGGAGAAGGGTGCGGCTGGCTCCACGGCGAGCCGAGCGGCGCCATCCTCGACCTGCAGACGAGCGACGTGCAGTTCTTCAAGCTGCGCGACGTCCTGACCCCAAAGCCCCTCCCCGACGAGTGACCGCCGACGCCACCGCCCGCCCCGTACACCGCGACGCCGCTGCCGACCGCATCCTGATCCTCGACTGTGGATCGCAATTCACTCAGCTCATCGCACGGCGCGTGCGTGAGGCGCGCGTGTATTCGGAGATCCACCCGCCGCGATCGCTTGCCTGGATCAAGGAGTGGAATCCGACGGGCATCATCCTCTCCGGGGGGCCGTCGTCGGTGACCGACGAGGGGGCGCCGACGTTCGAGACGGGGATCCTCGACGTGGCGCCGGTGCTGGGCGTGTGCTACGGGATGCAGTGGATCGCGCTGGCGGTCGGCGGCGAGGTGAAGGGCGGCGGACGCCGCGAGTACGGCCGCGCGAATGTCACGGTGAAGGAGACGTCGGGCGTGTTCGGCGGCTTCGTGCCCGACGAGCACACGCAGGTGTGGATGAGCCACGGCGACCACGTGGAAACGGTGCCGCCCGGCTTCGTGGTCACCGCATCGAGTGCAGACAATCCGGTCGTCGGCATGAGGCACGAGTCCAAGCCAATTCATGCCATCCAGTTCCACGCGGAAGTCGCACGTACCACGCGTGGCGCCGACATCATCAGCAACTTCCTGTTCGACATCTGCCAGTGTTCCCCAGGGTGGACGCCGGGGCACTTCATCGACGAGGAAGTGGTGCGCATCAAGGAGATGGTGGGCGACAAGCACGTGATCTGCGGGCTCTCCGGCGGCGTCGATTCATCGGTGGCGGCCGCGCTGGTGCACAAGGCGATCGGCGACCAGCTCACGTGCATCTTCGTCGACACGGGCCTGCTGCGGCTGCACGAGCGCGAGCAGGTCGAGCGCACCTTTCGCGCGCATCACGGCATCAAGCTCGTGACCGTGCGCGCCGAGCAGCGTTTCCTCGATGCGCTGGCCGGCGTGGATGATCCGGAGCAGAAGCGTCGCCTCATCGGGCACACGTTCATCGACGTGTTCGAGGACGCGGCCGCCGAGGCAGGGAAGGACGCCGAGTTCCTGGTGCAGGGGACGCTTTATCCTGACGTCATTGAATCCGTGTCCGCCAAGGGCGGCCCCAGTGCGACAATAAAAACCCACCACAACGTGGGTGGGCTCAAGCCGGGGATGAAGTTCAAGCTCATCGAGCCGCTTCGTGAGCTGTTCAAGGATGAGGTGCGCAATGTCGGCCGCGAGCTCGGGCTGCCCGAGGAGATGGTGGGGCGGCATCCCTTCCCGGGGCCGGGCCTCGCCATCCGCGTGCTCTCCGACGTCACCGAGGCCAAGCTCGACGTGCTCCGGCAGGCCGACGCGATCTACCTCGAGGAAATCCGGTCCGCGGGCCTCTACAACGACATCTGGCAGGCATTCGCCGTGTTGTTGCCGGTGCGCTCCGTCGGGGTGATGGGGGACTATCGGACGTACGAGAACGTCGTCGCGCTGCGCGCCGTCACGAGCACCGACGGCATGACGGCGGACTGGTATCCGTACCCGCCCGATGTGCTGGGCCGCATGTCGAGCCGGATCATCAATGAGGTGAAGGGCGTGAACCGGGTGGTCTACGATGTGAGCTCCAAGCCGCCCGCGACGATCGAGTGGGAGTGATCGTCGCTCTCGCCGCGCCGGGTACCCGAACGCACGGCACCATGGCGGCGACACCGAGCTGGCACTGGTTGCTCGGCTGGGTACTGGGGCTGGTGTACTGGTTTCTGCTTACTGGAACTGGTCAACTGGTTGCTCGACTCGTACTGGTGGGACTGGATGCTGGCACCGCGACCGGCTCGTCCTCCGACGCGCTTTCCAGTACCAGTCAAGTATCCAGTCCCCAGCTCCAGTAAGCAGAAACCAGTTACCAGCCCCAGTACCCAGTCCTGTACCCAGTATGCAGTAGCAGGTCCAGTGCACCTACGACCTGGCGCCGAAATGTCGGAGGCAGAAGTCACTCTAGTCGCCAGCTGATGCAGCCTACCCGTATGCCTCACGCCGCGCTCCGCATGCCCACGCGGCACGAGGTCTGGGACGTGGCCCGCCTCGCCGGCCCGATCGTGGCGGTGCAGGTGGGGATGATGTCCCTGGGGGCCGTCGACGCCGCGATGCTGGGCCGCGTGTCTCCCACCGCGATGGCCGGCGGTGCGTTAGGCAACCTGTACTGGATCCTCGTCACGATGATCGGGCAGGGCGCCGTCCAGGCGATCGATCCGATCGTTTCGCAGGCGCTCGGCGCGGGCGACCACGCCGCCGCGCGCCATGGCGTGCAGCGGGGCATCGCGATCGGCGTCCTCCTGGCGCTTCC
>JACMLI010000516.1 GCA_014379705.1 Gemmatimonadaceae bacterium | reverse complement strand
CGGTGCTCAGCGTGACCGAGCCGCACATGACCGGCATCGGCGGTGACATGTTCGCAATCGTTTGGCTTGCCAGGGAGCAGAAGCTCGTGGCGATCAACGCGAGTGGACGCGCCGGCTCGCTCATGACGCGGGAAACGCTCCAGGCGCGCGGCTTCCGCTCGGGGTCACAACAGGGCGTCATGTCGGTGACGGTGCCCGGCGCGTTGGCGGGATGGGACATGCTGGTGCGCACCCACGGGAAGCGGACGCTGGCGCAGGCGCTGCAGCCCGCGATCGGCTATGCGCGCGACGGCTTTCCCGTCTCGCCGATCATCGCCGCACAGTGGGGGAACGAAGTGGCCTTCCTCCAGCGCGACTCGGCCGCCGCCGCCACGTATCTCCCGGGTGGACGCGCGCCGAAGGCCGGAGAGTGGTTCCAGAATCCTGACTACGCTCGCACGCTCGAGAGCATCGCAAAGGGCGGCATCGGCACGTTCTACGGCGGTGCACTCGGCCAGCGCATCGTGGCACGGCTCTCGGCGCTCGACGGCTTCGTCACACTCGATGACCTTCGGAACAACAAGCCCAACTGGGTGACGCCCATCTCGGTGCCATTCAAGGGGTATCGCGTCTGGGAGATGCCGCCCAACAACCAGGGCATTGCCGCGCTCGAGATGCTGCGCATCCTCGAGACGTACGACCTCAAGTCGATGGGCCACAACTCGCCCGCGTACCTGCACCACCTCATCGAGGCCAAGAAGCTCGCGTATGCCGACCTCGATCGATTCGTCGGCGACGCGGACCACCTCGACATGCCTGCCGAGCGCATGCTCTCCGATGCGTTCATCGCGGAGCGACGCCGGCACATGAACCCCGCGCGCGCACAGGAGCGCGTGGACCCGGGGCCCTTACGCACGCAGAGCGAGACGGTCTACCTCACGACAGCCGACGCCGAGGGGAACATGGTGTCGTTCATCAACTCGGTCTACGACTACTTCGGATCGGGAATCGTGGTGCCGGGCACCGGCTTTGCGCTCCACAACCGTGGCGCGGGATTCACGCTCACGCCGGGGCTGCCGAACACTGTTGCGCCGGGGAAGCGTCCGTTCCATACATTGATTCCGGCGTTCGTCACCCAGACGGTGGGCGGGCGCGAGCAGGCGTACATGAGCTTCGGGCTCATGGGCGGTGGTGTCCAGGCGCAGGGGCACGTGCAGTTGCTGCTCAACCACTTCGTCTTCGGCATGGACCTGCAGGCAGCGATCGACGCGCCGCGCTTTCGTCACTACGATGGCCTGCGCGTGGCGCTCGAGGCGCCGATCACAGATGCGGTGCGTTCCGGGCTCGCGTCGATGGGCCATGTGCTCATCGAGCAGCCGGCGGTCGCGTTCGGCGGGGCGCAGGCGATCATTCGCTTGCCGAAGGGGTTCGCGGCGGGGAGTGATCCGCGGAAGGACGGGATGGCGGTCGGGTACTGAGGGTCACTACCACCGCCGACCGGATGCGGTCCATCAGAACTCCCAGCGGAACCCGGCGGTTGGCAACCGGCCGATGAAGGATTCGGGGGTGCGCTGCACCGTCAGTCGCCCCGCGTTCAGGAAGGCGTCGTACGACCAGCCGCTGTGGTTCGCCCGGTCGAACAGGTTGAAGACCTCAGCGAAGACGCTGAGCGTGCCGCGTCGCAATGTGAACCGGCGGGAGACGCGGATGTCGACGCGCTGGTAGGCGTCGAGTCGCTCGGTGAAGGTTGGCGTTGGCGCATTCCGCTCGATGGCGAACTGCCCGGGTGCCAACGTGTCCACGCGGAAGCTCGCCGGCACGTTCGGCCATCCCGAGTGGAATGACCACGCCAACGCCCATGTCCACCCCGACGCCTGGCGCGCGGCGAGGTCGATCGCACCGCTGTGGCGTTCCTCGAACGGGCGAGGCGTCTCGCCGAACGAGGTCCAGGCCGTGCCGTTCATGTGCGCGTACCACGCCGTGGCTCGCACGCGGCCCCCGCGATCGTACGACGCCAGGAACTCGGCGCCGCGGACGCGTCCTGAATCCGGGGCAAAGCGGAGTCGATCGAGCTGTCCCTCGGGGAAGGGATCGAGGTCGCCGTCGGTGCTGAGCCAGCGCTCGCGCGGCTCACGGAGCCGTCGCTCGAACGCCTCGGCGCGCAGCGTCCAACCGGCGACCGCGTGCTCAACACCAACGATCCGCTGCAGCGACCGCTCGGCGCGGGCAAAGAGGGAGTCGCCATCGACCACGGCGAGGTCGTGCAGCGCCTGGGCCTGGGCATAGGTGCCGATCGCGGCTCGCAGCTGCGTGCGCGGCGTCGCGTCCCACCGGGCCGAGAACCGGGGGGCGAGTGTGGACTGTCCCGTCCACGTGTGCCGGTCGCCGCGCACCCCG
>JACMLI010000515.1 GCA_014379705.1 Gemmatimonadaceae bacterium | reverse complement strand
CACACACCGCCGGATGCCGCACCCACGTAGTACGTCAGCGGATCCCCGGGAATACCCGCCGCCGAGGTGAAGCGATTCCCCTCAGGGCCGATCGTCCGCCAGTGCAAGGCCTTGAACGCTTCGGCGGGAATGCGCGGCGATCCGGCCTGCGCGAACGCCAGGAGCGGCGAAAGCGAGAAGACCACCCCGACGAACGAACGCATGGACGTGTGCATACAACCTCGACGCTGGAAGGGCGTCCTCCCCGGCCGCGTCACGGCGCGCGGCCCCGAACCAGGGAGGGCGCGCCTATCCTACGCGAGTCCCACCCGAGCCAACAGGGCGCCGCCCTACGCCACCGGCGCCTGGCGCGGGAGCCCAACGTCGATCGTTCGCCACTTGCCGCGCTTGAAGCGCGCCACCGTGAGTGCGGCGCGCGTCATGTGGCCGAGCACGATCGCCGTCCAGATGCCCGTCGCCGTCAGGCCAACCGTCGCCTGCAGGATCGTGCAGAGGCCGAGGGGAATGCCGATCTGCGAAACGATCGAGATATAGAGCGGGCCCTTGGTGTCGCCGGTCCCCTGCAGGCCCCCCGTATAGGTCAGGGCGACCGTGATGAACAGTCCGGACAGGCTCAGCCAGCGAAGGAGGTCGCGACCGATGCCAACGACGACCGGGTCCGTCATGCCGAAGATGCCATAGAGCAGGTCGGGGATCGCGAGGTAAAGCACCCCGAACGTCGCAGCGATGCCAAGCCCCATGCGCGACGCGATGTGCACTGCACGCTCGGCGCGATCGGCCTTCCCCGCCCCGAGGTTCTGCCCCGCCACTGCCGCCGCGGCGCCCATGAGCCCCACGGACGTCCACGTGATGAAGGAGAAGAGTTCCGTGTAGCCGATCGCATACGCCGCCTGCGTCTCGGCACTGAGCGGGAGTGAGCCGATGAAGCGCAGCAGCATGACGCCGGCGACGTTCATGGCGATGCCCTGGAGCCCCGTCGGGAGCCCGAAGCGGAAGATCTGGCGGATGATCTTCCAGTCAGGACTCCAGTCCATGCCGCGATGCCACACCACGACGAGGCGCCCGGACAGGAGAAGCCCGAACCCAGTGGCGCTCACCAGGGTGCCCGCGATCACGGTGCCGATCGCGGCACCGACCGTGCCTAACGCCGGGATCGGCCCGAGGCCCCGGATGAACACGATGTTGAGCGCAATGTTCAGCGCGGTCAGCGCGACGCCGAGGCGCAGGGGCGTGCGGGCGTCACCGGCGGCGCGCAGGGCGCCCCCGAGCATGAAGAACATCATCATGCCGATACCGCCCACCATCATCGTGCGGAGGAACGGCAGGGCCTCGGCACGGACCGCCGCCGTGGCGTTCACGAGCTGGAGCAGGTACGGCGCCGCGAACCAGCCAATCGGCGCCAGCACGAGCAGCGACATGATCAGCGACGCCAGGAAGCCCTGGTACACGACCCGGTTCACCGTTTCGTGGTCGCCGGCGCCTGTGGCGCGGGCCACGAGCACACCCATGCCCGTGTACAGCGACATCACGAAGACGATCACGACGATGAAGATCTGCAGCGACACGCCCACGGCCGCGTTGCCGGTGAACCCGACGTAGTGCCCGACCAGGGCATGGTCCACCACGCCCTGCATGCCGCCAATCACGTTCTGGAGCACGGTCGGCCACGCGATCTTCCAGACGGCACCGGCGATGGGTCCGTCGACAATCGAACGATCGAACGATTTCTGAAAGGGCTTTCCGCTCATGCGTCCTGTGTACAGTGCCGCCGTCCGGCGGGAACGACGGTGGATCCAGCCATGGCACAGCCCATTGGGACCGGCATGGTAAGCAACATCGCGACAACCGTGGAATGAAGGGTCCCCACGTGTTCTCGGGAGTATGCGAACCCTGTATCTGGATGCCGACACCCAGCGGTCAACCTGGCGGGGATGAGCCGCGCTCGCGGGGTACGAATGAGAGTGAGCCGCACTGCTACGCGCCTGAACGTCCGCGGTTTGCGCCATTGGTGAACCCACCCCCCCGGAACGGGGTACCGATTGCCTCCGGCGCGGACCGGGGTTGCCGGCACCACCTCCCGTGGCTCGCGTCAAGGCGAAGCCCGGAGCTAGCTTGGGCTCATTCCCTCCCTGGAGGCCGCTGGTGCGGTTGATCATCTCGGTCTTGTTCCTCACGGGCGTCGTCGCCACGGCGCGCCGCGCCGCAGCGCAGGACACCTTCGATGGCGTCTCGCGCATCGTGGCCATTGGCGACGTGCACGGCGACTACGACCAGTTCGTGCTCGTCCTGCAGCAGGCCGGAGTGATCGATGGCAAGGGAAAGTGGATCGGGGGGCGTGCGCACCTCGTGCAGACGGGGGACGTGCCCGATCGTGGCCCCGACACGCGCAAGGTGCTGGAGTTGCTGATGGCCCTCACGCCGCAAGCCCGGAAAGCCGGGGGCGCGGTGCATGCGTTGATCGGGAACCACGAGGCGATGAACATCCTTGGCGACCTGCGCTACGTCACGGCGGGCGAATACGCGGCGTTCAAGGGGCCGAACTCGGCGGCCCTGCAGGAGCGGGCGTGGTCGGTGCTGTCCGACTCGACGCGCCGCAAGGATCCCGAGTACAAGAAGCAGTGGCTCGCGGAGCATCCCCTCGGCTGGGTCGAGCAACGCTTTGCGTACGAGGGCAACGGGCGGTACGCCGCCTGGATCCGCGGAAACAACGCGGTCGTCCGCGTGAATGACTACCTCTTCCTGCACGGCGGCATTTCCGCTCGTTATGCGGCAACGCCGATCAAGGCGCTGAACGACGCCGTCCGCGCGGCCCTGGCGGGAGACAAGGCACCCCCCGCCGACAACGCCGCCGAGGACTCGCTGGGTCCCCTCTGGTATCGCGGCCTCGCACAGGGGGACGAGGCGATGCTTGCGCCCCTCGTCGATTCGGTCCTCACGCATTTTGGCGTGAAGCACATCGTCATCGGGCACACGGTGACTGCGGGAACCGTCATGCCGCGCTTCGACGGCAAGGTCATCATGATCGACGTCGGGCTCTCGGCGTACTACGGGGCGACGACGGCCTGCCTCATTATCGAAGAAGGCAAGGCGTATACGATGCATCGCGGGCAAAAGCTCGAATTGCCGATGGGAGGCGACCTGCTTCCCTACCTCAAGGCAGCCGCGGCGCTCGATCCGGAGCCGTCGAGGCTGCGGAAGTACATCGACCAGCTGGCCGCCGTGAAAGGCGGCGCGCCGCAGTAGCGCAACCCCGTACGCTGTCGTCGGTACCCTACCAGCACGTGACGCGGCCCGGTGACCACCGTTGTGCTGCACCGGGCCCGTGCGCAGCTTTGCGCTCCCTCGCACGACGCAGATCCCGACCAACGGAATGATGATGACGCACGCCGGCTTCGACCGTCTCGCAGGACGATGCACACCGATACGCATCCGCTGGGTGCTCGCGCTGTTCCTTTGTGCGTGGGGCGCACCCCCGCTTGGCGCCCAGTCGCGCGCCGCGAATGACTCCCTGTTCGGCGTCCCGGTGCTGACAACGATGGTCTCGCGACCCGAGAGCGAGTTGCGCGCCGTGGTCGAGCGCTATGGGGCCGACCGCACGTCGCTCTTCCGGAAGTACGATGCCGCCGGCTCCCCCGACCAGCGCGCACGCGCCAGGCGCTTTTTCGCCGGGTGGGCCGCACGCCTGCGGGAGATCGACTTCGACAAGCTTGGACAGGAAGGCCGCGCCGACTACGTGCTGCTCAGCAACGAGCTCAAGCACGAGGTAGCGTTGATCGATCGCGCGGCGAAGGAAGCGCGCGAAGCCGCGGCGCTCCTGCCGTTCGTCGATTCGCTGCTCGCGATGCAGGACGCGCGTCGTCGACTCGAGACGATGAACTCTCCCGCCGCGGCGCGCACGCTCGCGCGCACGGCCGCCATCGCCGACAGCCTGCGCCTCGTTCTCGAGGGCCGCGGGGCCAGTGGAGCGAAGGGACCGGACGTGACCAAGGTCGTGGCCATGCAGGCGGCACAACGCATCGAGGAAGTGCGCAACATCATGGCCGGCTGGTATCGCTTCTACGATGGCTACGACCCCGTCTTCACGTGGTGGACTCGCGATCCATGGAAGAAGTCGGAGGACGCGCTCAAGGCGTACACCAAGGCCATTCGCGAGCGCGTGGTCGGATGGCGCGAAGGCACGCCGGAACCGATCGTCGGCCTTCCGATCGGCGCGGACGGGCTCAAGGCGGACCTCGCCTACGAGATGATTCCCTACACGCCCGAAGAGCTGATCATGATCGCCAGGCAGGAGCAGGCGTGGAGCTTCGCCGAGATCAAGAAGGCGTCGCGCCAGATGGGCTTTGGCGACGACTGGCACAAGGCCGTGGAGAAGGTGAAGCAGGCGTATGTGGAACCCGGCAAGCAGCCCGACCTCATCCGCGACCTCGCCAAGCGCGCCGAAGATTTCTTCAGGGGCAAGGACTACGTGACCATCCCCGAACTCGCCGACGAGGACTGGCGGATGGAAATGCTGTCCCCCGAGCGCCAGCGCGTGGCCCCGTTCTTCCTCGGCGGTGAGATGATCCTCGTCGCGTACCCTACCGACGGGATGACGGAAGACGAGAAGCAGATGAGCTTGCGGGGCAACAACCCGCACTTCTCCAACGCGGTGGTGTTCCACGAACTGAATCCCGGGCACCACCTGCAGGGCTTCATGTCCGCACGCTACAACACGCATCGCCGCGCGTTCGGCACGCCGTTCTGGAATGAAGGCAATGCGCTGTACTGGGAGATGTTCCTGTGGGACCAGGGCTTCCACCAGACGCCCGAGGACAAGGTCGGCGCCCTCGTGTGGCGGCTGCACCGGAGCGCCCGCATCATCTTTTCGCTCAGCTTCCACCTGGGCAAAATGACCCCGGCAGAAGCCATTGATTACCTGGTCGAGAACGTCGGCTTCGAGCGCGCGAACGCCGAGGGCGAGGTGCGCCGCTCATTCAACGGCAGCTATCCCCCGCTGTACCAGATGGCGTACATGATCGGCGGCATCCAGCAGCGCGCCCTGCGCAAGGAGCTGGTCGACGCCGGCAGGATGACGAACGCGCAGTTCCACGACTCGATCCTGCGTGGCGGTCCGATGCCCGTGGAAATCATGCGGGCTCGCCTGCTCAACCTGCCGTTGACGCGGGACTACACGACGAAGTGGAAGTTTGCGGGGCAGGTGTCGCCGGTGCAGTAGGGGTCGGGTGGTCGGGTAGTCGGGTAGTCGGGTGGTGATTGACGGCCTTGCCGGGTAGCGCGTCGCGGGCGAGCGTGAAGGACGTTCCCGGGAGGTCACATGAAGTCGTCATTGCCCGTTGCCTTCGTCGCGCTCGCGGTCGCGCTGCCGGTCACTTTTTCGCGCAGCGCTGGGGATGCTGCCGGTACGGCTCCTGCGCAAGCCGCGGGAGTCATCTCAGGGGTGGTGACTGGACCCAGTGGCCCGGAGGCGGGTGTTTGGGTCATCGCCGAGACCTCTGAACTGCCCACGAAGTACGCCAAGATCGTCGTCACGGATGATCGCGGGCGTTACGTGCTCCCCGAGTTGCCGCGGGCGTCGTACAGCGTGTGGGTGCGCGGCTATGGATTGATCGACTCACCGAAGCGTACTGCGTCTCCCGGGCAGGTCGTCAACCTCACGGCGGTGCCGGCCCCGTCTCCCGCCGCGGCGGCCGAGTACTACCCGGCCGGATACTGGTACTCGCTGATGAAGATTCCCGGGAAGGAGGAGTTCCCCGGGACGGGGCCCGAGGGGAACGGACTCGGCACCGGCCTCGCGCACCAGGCCCAACTCCTCGCGCGGGTCAAGTCCACGGGGTGCACGGCATGCCACCAGCTCGGCACGAAGGGGACGCGCGAGTTCCCGCCGTCGTTAGGCAAGCACGCGTCGTCGGTCGCCGCCTGGGAACGCCGGTTGCAATCGGGCCAGGCCGGAGGCCAGATGCT
>JACMLI010000514.1 GCA_014379705.1 Gemmatimonadaceae bacterium | reverse complement strand
TCGTCGCGGGAGTCGTCGAACCATCTCGTCTATCTCGTCTATCTCGTCTATCTCGTCCAAGACCCGTCCACCCCGTCCATCCCGTCCATCCCGTCCACCCGTCTGGTTACTTGGTCACCGCCAGCTGATCGACGTGCACCTCGAGCTGGTGGTTCACGCGCATGCCCCAGGTGCCGTCGGTCCGGGCGGACATGCCGGCCTTGGGCGTACTGTGGACCACGGTACCGTTGATCACGTAGTCGATCTTGTCGGCGGCCACGCGAACCTCGAGGGTGTTCGTCGAGGTCCCCTTGTCGTCGGGCTTCACGATCGACTCGTGCGGGGTCCTGCCCTGCACATCGTGCGTAGCCGCACCCGCGCGGTGCTTCACGATGTAGCTCCCGTTCTGACCAACCAGAAAGTAGAGATATGCCTGGTCGGCTCCCTCGAGGCCGCTGCCGCCGAAGACGAGTCCATAGTAGTTGTTGTGGCCGCTCGGCTGCACGAGACGGAAACGTCCCTTGAGCGTGTAGGCACCCGAGGCCGTGTTTTCGTTCTTCCAGAGCGTGACGGCCGGTCCGGTGGTCACATGGAAGCCGGGTCCCATGGTGACGAACTTGACGTCCGGTGTGTTGTCAGGGTCGCTGGCGCTGGTGCTGCGGTCGACGCGCTCGTGCCAACCAGCGGGGGCCTGGGCGGCGAGGGGGGCGGCCAGCACGCAGGTGAGGGCGACGGCGGAGAGACGAAACATTCGGGTACTCCTTCGGAGGGTCGGGAATGAGAATCTAGACGAGATGGACGAGATGGACGAGATAGTTGGGCGTACGGAGCGGAAGGACGTCGAACACGTCGTAGAACCATCTCGTCTATCTCGTCTATCCGTCTACCTGTCTATCCGTCTGTCCATCGCCCCCACCACCCGCTGCTCCGCGAAGACGGGCGACGCGAGCCCCGGCGCCGACCGTCCATGCGGATCCTGACGGCCGCGGATCTCGTTGACCATCTCGAGGGCCGTGCGTTCGAGGGGCGGGAGGGTCGCCGACGACTGGCCAAGCGGCGTGATGCGTGCGCCCCATCGGACGAGCAGGGCTGCGAACGTCAGGCCGGCCCCGAAGCCCGGCATGAGCAGGAGGCTGCCCGGCGCCACGCGACCCTCGTCGAGGGCTTCGACCAGCGCGACCGGGACCGTCGCCGCGCTCATGTTGCCGTACTTGTGCACGGTGAGCATCACGCGATCCATCGAGATGCCGGCGTACTTCGCGACCGCCTCGATGATGCGGAGGTTGGCCTGGTGGGGAACGACGAGGTGCACGTCGTCCGCACTGACGCCGCACTGGGCGAGCACGCGACCCGACGCCTCGCTCATGCCCTTCACCGCCCGCTTGAAGATCGTCTGGCCATCGAAGTCCCAGAGCGTGTCACCTAACGAGACGTCCAGCCCGGCGTAGCCGCAGCCGATGCCGCGTACCCGGAGCGACTGTCGTGCCTCCGCGTCGCAGCCGATGACCGACCCGATTACCCCGACCGGTTCATCGGACGCCTGGAGGACCACCGCCGCCGCGCCATCGCCGAACAGCACGGCGACGTTGCGGTTGGACCAGTCCATGTACCGCGTGATCAGCTCCACCCCGATGACGACGGCGGAGCGCACGACCCCGGCCTGGATCATCGATGTGGCGGTCGTGAGGCCGTAGAGAAAGCTGGTGCAGGCCGTGTTGATGTCCATCGAGGCCGCCCGCGTGGCGCCAAGGGCGACCTGCACGCCCGAGGCCGTGTTGGGGACGGCCTCCTCGTTACTGCAACTGCCGTAGACAATGAGTTCCAATGCGTCGGCCGGCAGGCCGGCGCACGCCAGCGCGCGCGCGGCTGCCACGGTGGACATCTCGATTGCGCTGACGTGCGACACGCGGCGTTCCTTCATGCCCGTGCGCGACGTGATCCACTCGTCGGACGTCTCGAGGAAGGTCGAGAGATCGTCGTTGGTGAGCGTGGCAGGGGGCATGGCGGCCCCCCACCCGGTGATCTCTGCGCCCTTCACGCGCGTCACGATGCGATCTTGTCCTTCTTCTGCCTCGCCTTGAGGTGCTCCTCCATCTTGAGGCGCGGGATGCCGTTGACCATCCACTCCGGTGCCGGCTTCCCCTGGAGGAAGTGGTCGAAGTATTCGGTCATGCGGATCGTGTAGTCCTTCTGGTTCTTCGGCAGCTGGAGGCCGTGGTTCTCGCCCACGTACTGCAGCATGATGACTTCCTTCTCCTGCTCGCGCAGCGTGTTGAACCAGGTGATGCCCTGGTTGAAGTCCACCGCGCCGTCCTTCTCGTTATGCAGGATCATCACCGGCGTCTCGACCTTGTCGGCGAAGAAGGCCGGCGAGTTGCGGATGTACGCATCCCGGTTCTCGATGTAGCTCCCCTTGAACCGGCCCTGCGAACTCTCGAAGATCGCCATGTCGGCGGTGCCGGTATTCCAGTAGACCGAGTTGTACATCGAAATCATGTCGGTCAGCGGCGCGCCGGTCACGATGCCGGCGAAGAGCTTGCCGGTCTGCGTGGCGAGGAACGACGACTGGTAGCCTCCCCAGGAATGGCCGTGCAGCCCGACCTTGGCCGGGTCGACGATGCCAGTGGCGATGGCCGCCTTCACCGCGGGCACCACGCACCACACGCTCGACATGCCCGGGTCGTTGATCTTGTAGACGATGTCCGGCATGAACACGGCGTACCCGCGGCTCGTGTAGACGCTGGGGTTGAAGGCGCGCGTCTCGTTGGGCACGGCGTACGCGTGCAGGCCCTGCGAGAGCTTCTCGTAGATGTATAC
Source organism: Gemmatimonadaceae bacterium (assembly GCA_014379705.1). Taxonomy (GTDB): domain Bacteria; phylum Gemmatimonadota; class Gemmatimonadetes; order Gemmatimonadales; family Gemmatimonadaceae; genus RBC101. The sequence goes on along the minus strand of JACMLI010000514.1, from coordinate 12,110 downwards.
CATCGTCGGGTACTTCTTCCCCGGCTCGTAGTTCGCCGGGAGGAAGAGGGCGCCCTGCAGCGAGTCGCCCTTGTCGCTCACGAAGTTCACGAGCTGGGCACCGCTGGACCAGGCGAACTCGGACTGCTGCGGGTTCGCGTTCGTCAGGCGGCGTGGCGCCCCGAAGGTCTTCTCGGCGACGTAGTAGTCCGGGAAGTCCTTGAAGGTCTGCTTCGTGTAGACCCACGTGTCGGCGTTGCGGGCGCGATTCACGATGTACTTGGCGTCGTCCCACAGGAGGACCTCGGCGCCCGGCTTCGTCGGTGCGATGCGGGCGAGCCCTTCCTTCTTGGTCCACTCGCCGTACGTCTGGAGGTACAGCGGCTGCGTGAGGTCGATCCCCTTCTCCTTCGGGTTGAACACGAGGCGCCGCGTGTAGCGGATGCGGTCCTTGCGCCCGTTGACGGTGAGGTTGGTGAAGGCTCCCCCGCGGACGCCGACCTTCCAGACGTCGTAGTTGTCGAAGAGCAGCACCGCCTGGTTGTCGGCGGCCCAGCCTAACGGCTGGACGGGGGGACGATCGACGTTGTGGTCGTCCTCGGTGTCCACGAAGCTCGTCGGCGCGCCCGTCGTGATGGTGGTCGTCGTCTTCGCCACGAAGTCGTACACGTGGTACTGGCCCGCGTCGTAGTACAGCGCCTTCGTGCCATCCGGCGACGCGATGAAGTTGAAGCGAGCCCCGGCCTTGATGACGGAGTGCGCCCCCGTCTTGAGGTCGATGGCGTGGATGTCGCGGCGCTGGCCGCCGTCGATCGCGTCGCGGCGCTCGTAGGTACGGCGGTCCGTGCCGAAGGCGAAGCGCTCGCGCGGCGTGAGCTGCACATCGCGCATCTCATCGGTGGCGAGGCGCACGAAGGCCTGGTCGGCCACGCGATACTGCGCGAGGTACGAGAAGGTCTTGTCGCGCCCTTCCTCAACCTGTTGCTGCGACTGCAGTCGCGGATCGCCCTTGCCGTGCCAGATCACGATGGTCGGGAGGTCGTCGTCCGTACCACCGGCGCCTGCCGGCGTCTGCATGGCGCCCGGCGTGCCTGCCACCGGTCGCACGTCGGGACGCGGCGTCTTGGACTCGGGAGCGCTGCGACGGGCGACAATGCCGAAGAAGATCGACGAGCGGTCGGCGGCCCAGCGGGCGGCGCGATCCGGGCTCACGCGCATCCCGGCCGGGAACGTGGTCGCCTCCTTCGGAGAGAACACCGTGCGAGCGGGAGTGGAGCTGGTGCCGGTCCAGCCAACGACGGCGTAGGCCGTGTCGGATGCCGCGCTGTCGACGACGCCACGAAGGACGCTCAAGGCGAAGCCGCTGTCGGCCCAGGCGAGGCGGCGATAGATCGCCTTGTCGCTGTCGAGCGAGCGCACCACGTCGGTCGTGAGGTTGCGCAACTGCACGCCGTTCCCCACCTGGTCGCGGGCCTCGGTGGTCCACGCGAGCTGTGACCCGACGTCATCGAGCGCCCACTCGCCGACCGATCCGATCGTCGACACGGTGCCGCTGCGAAGGTCGATCAGGAGCAGGTCAGCCGCCTGCGAGCCTTCGGGCGCATAGCGATGCAGCACGAGCCAGTTAGGGGCGTCCCCGGCAAAGGCGAAGCGGCGCACCTTGTCGAAGTCGCGCTTCTCGCCGGTGGCGACGTTGACGAGCGTCACCCCGTTCTGCAGCGGCTTCTTCTCCTTGCGCAGTTTCTTTGCGTCGGCCGACCTGGGGTACGTGGTGAAGGCGAGCCACTTCGCATCGCCCGACATGGCGAGGGTGGCGTCGGCGGGAGGGCCGAAGGGATTGAATCCGCCGGCGACGGGCTCGCCGATCGGCCACGTGCGCTCGTTGGCCTGGGCGGCGGTGCTGCGCAGGACGACGGAACCGTCCCCTTCGTTAGGCGCGAGGACGTAGGCGAAGTACTTGCCGTCCCACGAGGTCGCGGTGCTCCGGATGGAGTTCCACGTGGCGAGGTCGGCGGGGTCGAGGACGCGGAGTGCGCTGGTGCGCGCGGCGTTCGGACCCTGGGCGGACAGGACGAGCGGGGTCGCCAGGGCGAGCAGAAAGAGTCGTTTCAGCATTGGGGGTGCCTGAGAACCGGGAACGGTCAGGGTTGATCGACTCCGGGGAAGATGGGGGGTGGACCGCCGGGCGCCAGCCTGTGCCGAGGCCTGAACCGCAAGGTGCAGAGCGGCACTCACCGCCGAAATTCGCCCAGAAAAAGGGCAAGTTGGCTCAGCGCGAGGGGTGACCGACCCGCTAGCTTTCCAATGGTAGCAGCCGATTCCCTTTGCCACGCCCCCGGGCCCGAGCGAAGCGCCTCGGTATACGGCCCATCGCGGGCGGTACGTTGCAGGTGTGGCCCCCGGGCGCCTGCGGCACCCGCCGTTCAGCACAGGAGTGGAGCATGACCGAAGTCGTCGCCAACCAGCCGAACACCCTTCCGCGCGCGCGCGAAGAGTTCATTCGGCTCACCAACGAAGACACCACCGGCGCTGAGCGTACGCGGTTGCTCGCCGTGCTCGACGCGTTGATCGCGTGGAGCCAGGCGCGCCCCAAGGAACTCCAGTTCAAGACTTCGGAGACCAAGCAGGCGGCGGTAACGTTCGAGTGGGTGGCGACGAAAGAAACGCTGTGGTCGGCTCTTCCCGCCCGTGGCCAGGCGCCGCGGCTGACGCTGGTGCCCCGCGCCGCACAGCTCCTCTCCGAAGAACAGCGCCAGCTGGCCACTGACACGCTCAACGCGCACTCGCGCGAACAGATCCTCCCCGGTGATCGCTTGCGCATCGGCTTCGGCGCCCTCAAGAACCCGGAAGCGCGCGCCGCGATCCTGAGCCTCCTCGACAAGCTCGTCGTCCGCTCCTGAGCGCCACGGGGGCCATTGGCCCCCGGCCCACGGCTCTCCCCGCCTACTGGCGGAACAGGCTGTCGTATCTCCCCGTCGCCAACGCCCGGTTCACGCCATCAGCGATCCGCTGCATGAGCGCCGAGTCGGCCCTGTACATCGAGACCGAGACGAAGCCCCCCGACTCGACTACGGCGAGCTGAACCTCCTTCCCGTCGAACAGCACCACCTGCTGATATCCATCGGTCTGGTCCGGCGCCCTGGTGCCACCAAGCTCCGTGGTAAGGAGGTCGGTTATCGCCGCACGCAGGGGCTCGCCGGCAGGGCGAAGGTAGAGGCCGGTGTAACTCCCCTCTCGTGTCACCTCCAGCTGGGCCACGTAGGGCTTCGGAATGAAGTCGGTGCGCGGCACGAGTGAGTCCACTCCCTCGGCGCCCTTCACCCACTTGAAGTGGTAGCGTACCCACGCGGGGTCGATGTCTTTCGGCTCGTTGTAGCGCATGCGCGACCGATCGATCTCGTGCGCATACGAGTGATTGGCGTGAAAGTCGGTGACGCCGATGTAGCCGTCCTGGTCGCCATTGCGATAGGCGAACCATGCCACGCTGCGCTCGTCAGGCGACACGTCGAGGAGCCCGAAACTCGACTGTGGGAACCACGGCTCCGTGGGAAGCTCGAACGGCGTCACGGTGAGCGTGCGGGTGTCGATCACCGCGTCGTCGATGCGATACATCGCGGGGGCCTGGAAGCTCACGAGGTCGAGCCAGCCCCTCGTGGCGTTCGCGCCCTGACTCGCGGCGTACGCGGCCGGGTCGCTCGTCAGTACCTTCGGCGTGACTGGCACCATGCAGCGTCCGGTGGGCGTTCGCTTCAACGTGCCGCCGTCGTCTACCAGCAGTTCACAGTTCCCGGTCTGCGTGCTCTCGCCATCGTGCACGACCAACGCGGCGCGCTCCCCGGGAATCGCCCCGACCCATTGCGACTCCTGCAGTCCTTCGACCGGAGCGCCGCGATACGACACCATGAAGGTCGAATACGCGGCGACACGCGTATTCCCCATGGCCTCGTAAAAATAGCCTGCGGCCGTTTTCACCTCGAACGGGCCCACCTGCTGCACGCGCAACGGCTCCGAAGCCTTGATCACCTTGAACCGAAGGCGGAAGCCATCGGGCAGCGCCGGCGCGCCATCGCGGGGGCGGGGGAACCACTCGCTCCACTCGCGGTGACTCGGTCCGGGTGAGCCCTTCATCGGCAGGATGAACCCGGCGAGCGTGCTGTCGCCCACTCGAACGTCGAGGACGCGCTCTCCCCGGTTGGTGAAGATGCGCGCCCCGCCCGCCGCGACCCACCGACCATCGACCTGCTGCGCATCTTCGAGAAAGAATGCGCCACGCTCCGACTTGCGGACCACGCGGCCCGACGATGACCGGAGGTACGACTCGCGAAGTCCGGACATGGTCCGGGGATCGGTGGACTGGCTCTCCGGCCACTTGAGTTCGAAGGCGACGAGGAGGGTCTCACCGTCGATCTGGGGGGGCACGTCGGCGAGGATGCGCGCGGGAAGGGCGATGAGGATGCCGAGGGCGAGCACCACGCCAATCGACGTGCCCAGGGCGCGCCAGAAGCCGGGCGTGGCGGAGGCCGCGATGTAGCGCGCGGCGATCATGCCGATGACGAACCCTGCGAAGCCCCCCACGAGGGCGAGTCCGACCACGAAGTATCCGGAGCCTCCCTCGAACGAGGAAATGCGGTACCACGAGACGCAGAAGTTGGCGATGACGCCGCTCACGACGAGGCCGACGACGGCCGTGAGGGCCGCGACACCGAACGATGCGAACCAGTTCATGGGAGGGGGCTGGAAGTGCCTAACGGTGCCTGACGCGAATGCCGCCGGGCCCCGGACGCGCAGACCGACCCGAGGGTCAGCGCGGCGCCACGTTCAGCACAAAGGTGCCCTGGGCGTTGGGAATGTCGATACCCGACGCATGGACGGTCACCGTCGCCGCGCCGGTCGTCGCCGTCGGGGTGGCCACCAACGTAACCTGGAACTGGTTGGTCGAGGTGGACGTCACGCTCGGACCGGTCACGCCGGCGGGGAGACCGCTCAGGGTCATGAACACCACGCCCACGTAGGACGTGCGCGCGATACCGACTGTGAGAATGGTGGTGCCGCCCTGGATTACGCCGAGGGCCGTGGGCACCGTGAGCGCCACGCCGGGCGTTGGTGGCGTGGGATCGGGACCCGCGACGCCGTCGCTACCACACGCAGCGACACTTGCCAGGGCCACCACGCCGAGCCGTCGGGCCCACTGCGCGCTTCGCATCGACCAGCTCTTCACGTTGACACCCATCGTCGAGGACACAGCGTGCAATCTACATGCAGCGGCTTGATGCCTGCGAGCCGTTCGACGGGAGCGCGGAACGTGGGGTCCCTGCCCTTGCGGCGACGGCACGTCCCTGCGTAGCGATCCCTGATGATGCCCCCGCGCCACTGCACGACCCGTCGCGTTCGTCGTCGCAATCGTTTGCGCGCCGCACGCGCATGATCCGGCTCATCTGCTGCGACGTCGACGGAACGCTCATTGGCCAATCCGGGATGCCTCCCCCGGGCATCTGGGCGGCCGCGGCCGAGGCGCGGGCGCGGGGGGTCCGGGTGGCCCTCTGTTCGGGACGTCCGGCGTTCGGCGAGACGCTGGACTTTGCAAGGCAACTCGACGACACGGGATGGCACGTGTTCCAGAACGGCGCGAGCGTGCTGCACCTCGCCACGATGGCCTCTCGCTCGGCGCCGCTCCCCCCTGAGGTCGTCGTAGCACTCGTCAGGCGGGCGCGAGACGCCGGGGTGATCCTCGAGTTGTACGGTGACGATCGCTACGTGGTGGAGAGCGAAGACGCGCGCGCGCGCCTTCACGCCGAGGTCCTCGGTGTCGAATACGTGAGGGGCTCCCTCGACGCCCCACCGCACCCCGTGGTGCGCGGGCAGTGGCTGCTCGACATGGCCTCAGCCTCGCAAGAGCTGTCGCGCCCCGAGCCGGGGGTGGAGTTCACGCCATCGACCTCGCCGATCATGCCCGACACGCTCTTCGTGAGCCTCCTGCCGCCGCACGTCAGCAAGTTGGCTGGCGTGCGCCAGATCGCCGCGGCTTATGGTGTTGCGCTGGCGGACGTGATGTTCGTGGGAGACGGAGGCAACGACGCGTCGGCGATGGGAGCGGTTGGTTGGCCGGTAGCGATGGGGAACGCCGAGCCCGGGATCCGCGCGATTGCGCGTCATGTCGTGGGTCACGTCGACCATGCGGGGTTGCTCGAGGCCTTCGAACTCGCGCGAACGATCCCGTGAGGCGCGCGTTCACGATCGCACTCATGCCGTTCGTCGTGGCATGCGACCAGGGATCGCTGGGTGTTGCACAGGCCTGGATCACCACGGCGGATCGAAGCCAGTTGCTCGCTCGTCAGCCAGACATCCCGTTCGCGGACGCCGGAACCACCGAGGCGGACATTCGCGTCGACACGGACCAGCGCTACCAGGCCATGGCCGGCTTCGGTGCGGCCATCACCGATGCCGCGGCGCACGTGATCGGAACGGTGCTCCCGGCGTCATCCCGCGACTCCCTGCTGCAGGACCTCTTTGGACCCGATGGCCTCGCGCTCGGCCTGACCCGCGTCACCATCGGCGCGTCCGATTTCTCCGTCGAGCCGTACACGCTCGATGACGTCGCCGGGAGCGGAACAGACCCGGAACTGCGCGCCTTCGATCCAATGGGCGCCGCACCGATGCTCGATGTCGTACGGCGCGCACGCGCGGTCAATCCGGCGCTGATCGTGATGGCCACGCCCTGGTCGGCCCCGGCGTGGATGAAGGAGCCGCGCACACTCAACGGCGGCACCTTGCGACCCGACGCGTACGCGTCGTTCGCGACGTACCTGCACCGCGCCGTGAAGGCATTCGACTCCGCTGGGGTCCCGGTCGCGCTCCTCTCCCTGCAGAACGAGCCGCACCACGAGCCCCCGGACTACCCCGGCATGCGACTCGCCCCCGCGCAGCGCGCCGAACTGATCGCGCGACATGTCGGCCCGCTGTTCGCCCGCGAGCATCCGAACACGGCGCTCCTCGAGTGGGATCACAACTGGGACGAGCCCGCGTCGCCCCTCGCCGTGCTCGCGGACACGGCGGCACGGAGATACATCGCGGGCGTTGCGTGGCACTGCTACGCGGGTGAGGTGAACGCGCAAGCGACCGTGCACGCGTCGCATCCCGACAAGGATGCGTGGTTCACCGAATGTTCCGGCGGTGAGTGGGCAGCGAACTGGGGCGACAACCTCCTGTGGAACACTCGGCACCTGGTCATCGGCACCACGCGAGCGTGGGCGCGAGGCGTGCTCCTCTGGAACCTCGCCCTCGATGAGCGTCACGGGCCGCATCGCGGGGGGTGTGCGGATTGTCGCGGCGTCGTGACCGTGAATGCACAGACGCGCGCGGTGACGCGAAATGAGGAGTACTACGCGTTGGCGCATGCGAGCCGCTTCGTGCGCCTGGGCGCGGTGCGCGTCGCCTCGACCAGTCGCGACACGACGGTGGCCCACGTGGCGTTCCGAAATCCCGACGAAGGGCGCGTGCTGATCGTGCTCAACGACTCGCCCTTTCCACGGTCACTGGACATTGGTGACGGTGACCGTTCGGTTGTGGTGGCGCTTCCCGCCCGGTCCGTCGCTACCATCACCTGGCGGGAGTGACCTTCGACCGGGTGCCTGGGGCGCAGCATGCGTCGGCTGGACGACTCGTGGTCGGCCCCTCATCTTCGGGTGTCGCTCCCCCACCGAAGAGTCTTCCATGATGCGTGCGTGGCCGCTCCTGCTCTCGTTGTGCCTGGCCCTCCCCACGGCCGGCGCCCAGCGCGCTCCCGATACGGTCTTTCTCGAGGAGCTCACCTGGGACGAACTTCGTGACTTGATCAAGGCCGGCAAGACCACGGTCATCATCGGTACGGCGGGGCAGGAACAGAAGGGCCCGCACATGGTGATGGGCGAGCACAAGTACGTGCTCACGCACACCACGGAGAAGATCGCGCGAGCCCTGGGCAATGCGATCGTCGCACCGATCATCACGTACGTGCCCGAGGGAAGTTGGGAGAATCCTCGCGGCCACATGGCGATGGCGGGGACGATCACGCTTCCCGAGGATCGCTTCAAGGAACTCCTCACCCACGCCGCGAAGTCGCTCAAGGCCGGGGGCTTCCGTCAGGTGATCCTCATCGGCGATTCCGGCGGCAACCAGAACGGCATGCGCGACGTGGCCGCAGCGCTCAACCAGGAGTGGGCCGGTTCGGGAGCGCGGGCGCACTTCATCGGCGATTACTACACGAAGTCCGTCGCCGACATCCACACGTACCTCAAGGGACTCGGCTTCTCCGAGCAGGACATCGGGAGCCACGCCGGCATGGTCGACACCTCGGAACTCATGGCCGTGAACCCGGCGCTGGTCCGCATGGACAAGCGCGCGCCCGGCGTGGCCGGCAGCGGCGTGAACGGCGATCCCACCAAGGCGACGCCGAAGCTTGGGCTTGCCTTGCTCAAGATCAAGGTGGACAACGCACTGGCCCAGATCCGCACCAGCCTGGAGGGCGCCCGATGACCACGCCCACGATGGTCGGCCTCGGCCTCGCCACTGTCCTGCTCCTCCCGTTAGGCGCCGGCGCGCAATCGCTGCTGGGTCCCCCCTACATCGAGGCGATGACGTGGACCGAGGTGCGCGACGCGATCCAGGGCGGGAAGAAGGCGATCATCATCCCGACCGGCGGGACGGAGCAGAACGGACCGCACATGGTCCTCGGGAAGCACAACTACATCGTCACGTTTGCCGCCGGGCAGATCGCCCGGACGCTCGGCAACGCGCTCGTTGCGCCGACGGTGCAGTACGTGCCCGAGGGGGACTGGAACTCCCCGACCTTTGGCGACAAGCCCGGCGTCATCACGAACCCCAGCCCGAGCTACGAGCGGCTGCTCGACGCGGCCGTGCGCAGCCTCAAGGTGCATGGCTTCACCGACATCCTCCTGATCGGAGACAGCGGCGGCAACCAGCGGGGACTGACCGACGTCGCCAACGCGCTCAACGCCGAGTGGGAGGGGACGGGCGTGCGTGTGTATGCGCTGGTGGACTACTACCAGAAAGGGCGCACGGCCGCGCGCGATTACCTGCTCAGGACGAAGGGGTGGGACGCCCAAACGGTCGGCAGCCACGCGGGCACGAGCGACACGTCACAGCTGCTCTACGTGTTCCCGCAAGGCATCCGACGGGACAAGCTGGCGCCCAGTGGCGGAAGCCCTGACTCGGGCGTGAACGGCGACCCGACGAAGGCATCGGCGGAGATCGGCAAGGTGATCGTCGACCTCAAGGTGGACGCCGCGCTTGCGCAGTACCGCGCCCTCAAGGACGGCGCGAAGTAGCATCGCCCAGGTCGACCGATGCTCGTCATCGTCGTTGGCACCGGGGTGATTGGCTGCGCCGTCGCCTGGGAACTGGCGACGCGGGGTGCGTCGGTGCGGCTGCTCGACCAGCGCGAAGTGGGCGCAGGGGCGTCGTGGGCGTCGGCCGGCGTACTCTGCCCCTGGCTCGACGGGAGCTACACGGCCCTCACGCCGATGCTCGCCGAGAGCTCGGCGATGTACGAAGGCCTGCTCGCCCGCCTGACGAGTGCCACGGGCCGCACCGTCGAGTTCCGGCGCAACGGCACGTTGGAGGTCGCGCTCACCGAGAATGAACTCCCGCGCCTCGAGGCCATCGCACACGCGCACGCGAAGCACGGAGTGCCACATGCCCTGCTCTCGGCGGCGCAGGCCATCGCGCTGGAGCCGGCGCTCAACCCAGGCGCCTGCGGCGCGGTGCACGTCCCCGCGCATGGCTATGTCGATGTCCCTGCCCTCGTGCAGACGATGGCCGATGCTGCCGAGAGAGCGGGGGCGCGCATACGACCGTTCGCCCAGGTCCTGGACCTCGGCTCGTCAGGCAGCGGGGTGCTGGTGACCGGCGCCGACGAGACGTGGAGCGCGGATGCCGTGGTTCTGGCCACGGGCGCGTGGAGCGGACGCCTGTCCGTGTCCGACGCGGCCGCCGCGCCCGTGCGCCCGATTCGCGGCCAACTCCTGCGTTTTCGCGGCACGTCGAATCCCACGCATTCGATGTGGAGCGCGCATGGCTACCTCGTGCCGTGGAGCGACGGCACCGTGCTGGTCGGCGCGACACACGAGGACGTCGGCTTCGACGAGTCCAACACGGACGACGCCATTGCGTCGCTCACGGCGTGCGCGCGCGAGATGGTGCCTTCGCTGGCGGACGCGCCTTTGATCGACGCGCGGGCGGGACTCAGGCCCTACAGCGCGGACGGGATGCCGATCATCGGCCGGTCGTCGTCGGTGCCGGGCCTGACGTGGGCCACAGGCCACGGCCGCAACGGCGTAATGCTCGCGCCACTCACCGCCAGGATGGTCGCGGACCTGGTGCTCGAGGGTCGCGCTGGCGCGTTCGACGCGCTCAGCTCACCGACGCGCTTCGGGCTCTGAGCTCAGCTCCGCGCGAACGACACGGGGTCCCGGATCTGCACTCGCTTTCGCTCGCGTGTCCGGGATGACAGAAAAAGCGAGCGAGCCACCCTCTGTTATCCCCGTCCGGCGAGCAACAGCGAGCCACCTCTGTCATCCCGGTCCGGCGAGCGAGAGCGAGCCGAGCACCGGGACCCAGGGTCGTTCGCCCGCGCGCCCTACTTGTGGCTCAGCGAGTACACGTAGGCCGCGACGGCCTTGATCTGTGGATCCGTCAGGTTCATCCGCCCGCCGCGCGCGCCCATCGGGTTCTTGTGCGTCGGATCCTTGATCGCCGTCGCCGGCACGCCGCTCGTGATGATGCCCACGATCTCGTCGTAGGCGCCCGTCTTGAGCTGCAGCCACTGCGCGTCGTTCAGCGCCGGGGCGTTCGTGGCACCGATGCCGGCAGGACCGTGGCAGCGCACGCATCCGCCATTGTTGAACAGCGAATCACCGAGGGCGATGTTCGACGGGGTGACTTCGGCCGGCAGGAGCGCGGCCGCGGGAGCGCCGCCGGGCGAACCAACTGAGGCACCGCGACTACACGCAGCGAGGAGAACGGCGACGACGAGAAGAACAGGACGCGACATTGGGGTTGGTGAGGGGGGAGGATCGGGCAACAGCTAACGTCGTGCGAAAGAACGACGGGTCAACAGGACACGCACTTGTGGTTGTTCTTCGAGCCAAGGCTCTCGAGCAGCTTCACGGTATCGAGGTACGGCGAGATGCGCTGCACCGGGCCGTTGGCCATGTCGGCGGTCGTCTGCCCTGAGCGCGACACGGCGGTGACATCGGCGCCCTTCGAGACGAGGTACTGGATCATCGCGTTGTCCCCGCGTGCGGCCGCGTGATGCAATGGCGTGTAGCCGTTGAAGTCGCGGGCATTCACGTCGGTCCCGAGCTCCTCGACGAGGTACTTCACGGCCGGCAGCCACCCATCGGTCACGTGGCGATGGTCGTTCGCCGCGAAGCCCTGGCCATAGCCCACGCCTGACGCGGCATGAATCGCGAGGACGCCGGGGCCGCCATCGGGAACCGGCGGTTGGCCTGACGGATCCGCGCGAGGCGTCGTCGCCGCGCCGTCGGACGAACCGCGACGTGCACGCGGCGCAGGACGGATCGTCGCGATCCTGGGATCGGCTCCTGCAGCAAGGAGCAGCTTCATCGCCGGAACGTCCGTCGCGTATGCGGCGCGGAAGAAGGGCGTCGCGCCCGCGAAATCCACGCGCAGGTTGTCGCGATTGTACGTCGTGTACCAGAGGTTGCGCTTGAGGCGCACGTTCGGGTCGGCCTTTGCCTCGAGCAGCGCCTTCACGACCTCGAGATAGGTCGTCTTCTGCTGCAGCTGGAACGCCGGCTGCGGCGTGCGGGTGGATGGCGCCCACTCCTTGTTGAGCACCGCGTAGAGCGGGCCCGCGCCAGCGTCGCTCAAGAGGTTCGGGTTCGCCCCGCCCTTCAGGAGTTTCAGGGCGAGGTCGTAGTGCCCGTTGATCGCGGCCATGAGCAGCGGACTCGTATGATCGCCCCTGCTCACGAGGTTGACGTCTGCACCACCAGACAGCAGCGCGTCGACCGCCCCCGACTGTCCCTCGCGAACGGCCAGCAAGAGGGCCGTGAGGCCCCCCTGGGCGCCCAGGAGTTCGTTGTAGCCCGGCGTGTCATCATCAAGGCCCG
>JACMLI010000005.1 GCA_014379705.1 Gemmatimonadaceae bacterium | reverse complement strand
TGCGCCACGGCAAGCCGCGCCTCGAGCTGCGTCGCCCGCAGCTCCCGCTCGCGAAAACGCCGGTAGTAGTCGCCAGCCATCACCGTTCCCGCGATGACGAAGTACGTCGCAACGCTCAGGTGCAGCTGCGCGGTGAGGATGCGCGAGAGTTGGTCCGCGGTGGGAATCGCGGGCAGGAGCTGGCCGATCCCCCAGCGAATCGTCAGCTTGAGGACGGCGAACACGAGGGCAGCGCACACGTGGATTGCGACCGTGCGGCCCCAATGTTCGCGCCCGAGTGGGAAGCGCCGCGCGATCGGGATGATGAACGGCGTGAGGAACGCCCACGTGATCCAGTCGCTGAAGGAGGCGGCAAAGTACGCAAGCTGCGGCGGCGCATTCGGAGGCGCCGGGGACGGATACACGAGCAGCGACTGGCTGCCGAAGAACGCGGCGAGCAGTATCCAGCCGATGGTGTACTTGCCGGCCCGAACGACCAGCGACGACTTGTCAGGCATCACGCCCCAGGGGAGACCGGAATGGCCGCACGAATCCGCTGCGTGATTGTCGACGATGAGCGGCTGGCGCGCAAGCGCCTGCGGCAGTTGTTGCGCGACGAGCCCGACGTGCAGGTGCTGCAGGAGTTCGCCGACGGCCCGAGCGCGGTCGCCGGCATTCCTCGTTTGGCCGCTGACCTGCTCTTTCTCGACGTGCAGATGCCGGAGATGGACGGGTTCGAGACGCTGCGCGCGCTGGATCGCGACCGGCCGCCCGCCGTGGTCTTCTGCACGGCCTACGATCAGTACGCGATCAAGGCGTTCGACGTGCATGCCATCGACTATCTCCTCAAGCCCTTCGACGACGATCGCGTGCGGCAGACGATCGCCCGGGTCCGGGCCCATGGGTCCGCCGACGCGCCAGCACTCCGCGAACAGATGTCACGCCTCATCGAACGCCTCGAGCGGCGCGAGACCTACCTCGAGCGCCTGGCCATCAGGACCGACGGCACGATCGTCTTCGTCCGGACCGCGGACATCGACTACGCCGAGGCCGCCGGGAACTACGTTCGCCTTCGCGCCGCCCGAACCACCCACCTGATGCACGAGACGCTCACGAACCTCGCCGAGCGCCTGGATCCGTCGCGCTTCCTGCGCATTCATCGTTCAACGATCGTGAACGTTGATCGCATCGCGGCGATCCAGCCGATGTTCCACGGCGATGCTGTCGCCGTGTTGCGCGACGGCACCAGGCTGCCCGTGAGCCGGACCTACCGTGCCGCGGTGGAGAAGCTGTTCGAGACCTAGGACGCGCGCACGGATCGACAGGCCTTGGATGACAAGAGAAGCCCATAGCATGTGCACTGGGGACTCTGTGCACCTGCACCATCGCATGTTCGCGGCATCAAACGAGGTCCACGCTCGGCGCACGATCATGGGGTATCGGCTCACGCACCGCGACCGAGGGAGAGTTTTCGACGACGGCGTGGACCCGGAGGATCCGCTCGGGCGCATGGTGCGTCGAGACAGCCCCTTGCGCAACCGAACGGTAGCGGCCTGAAGCCGAGTCGGTGCTCGCGCGGTCGGCGTCTGCGTCCTATACTCGGCGGACCCCAATCGAATTTCCTGTCCCGTCTCCCTGTCATGAATCTTCCGCTGCATTGGCTCCGTGTCGCCGCGTCGAGTGCCCTCCTCGCCGCGTGTTCGGTGAAGACGGCTCCCGTGGCCGACCTCACTCCTGCGCAGGCACTGGCTACGTACGCCATCACCCGGGACGTGGCCTACGGGACTGACCCGGAGCAAACGATGGACGTGTATTTGCCCCGGGAGGCCAGCCGCCCACGTCGCCCCACGTACACCGTGGTCTTCCTGCACGGCGGGGGCTACTACCTCAGCGACAAGACCAGGGAGGAGCGCTACATCCGGCCGTACCTGCAACGAGGGGTCGCCGTCGTCAACCTCAACTACCGGCTCAAGCGGGGAATTCCCGTCGCGACTGAAGACTTGACGCTTGCCCTGAACTTCCTGGTGAAGCAGCAGAGTTCCTACCCCATGAACCTGCACCGACTCGTGCTCTCGGGCTTTTCTGCCGGGGGCCACATCGCCAGCCTGGTGGCCGTGACCGCGAACGACCCCACGTACGCGCACGCGTTGGCTCCGGGAATCGGCATTGCCGGCGTGGTCAACTTCTCCGGCCCGGTGGGCGGACTCGACGTGGTGGAAAAGGTGTTCATGGACCACTCGGTGCCTGTCATGAGGGAAATCGGGATGGCCCTATTCGCCGAGACCGTGGGATACGCGCCCAAGGAAGTGACTCGTCGGTACGAGCCCCTCACCTATCTGGACCCGAAGGACCCGCCGTTCTTCATCTGGCAGGGCGGGCAGGATGACCAGGTGCCGCCCGTCACATTCGCCCAGTTCGTGGAGGTGCTCCAGCGAGACCAGCGAAAGAATGTCGTGCTGTTCGTACCGGACGGGCGCCACAGCGCATCGGAGAGCGAGTTCGATGAGGCGTACAAGCGGATCTTCGAATTTCTGGACAAGCAATAGGACCGCGCGAGCAGGAAGAGCGCGATCGAGGACGGCAAGCGTCAGGGTCGCGATGCCGACCGATCGTAGTGGCGCCTAACGCGGGGCGCGACCCGAACGTCACCGGCTTGAGCCCCATCTGCTGCAGAATGCGCTGGAAGTGCGGTTCCTGCTTATGCGCCAGGAAGGGGCGACCCAGTAGGCGAGCATCACGGCGAACCCGGAGTGTTCGCGCTGGCCCGTGTCGAGCCACCGGTACATCGTCGCCGTGTCGCCCAACTCCGCCGCGGCCGCGGCAATGAATTCGGGCCCGAAATACGGCTTCCCGAACGCCTGCTCAACGACCTTCAACTGCGCGCGCGCCTCGGCCGTGCGCCCCGGACGCGCCAACGAGACCACACGAGCTTATGATGTACGACGTCGCTCCAACGCCGTCTGACACGCGCCAATGCCCATCGTCGCCCATACCTCGCTCCCGTCCTTTGAAGACCTGCGCCGCGCCGGCCAGGAGGTGCTGTCGCTCGACGGTGCGCTCCACCAGGACATTCGCGAGCTCCACATCGGGCTGCTGAACATGATGCCCGACGCGGCGCTGCGCGTGACGGAACGGCAGTTCCTGCGCATGGTGGGCAACTCCAACAAGATCGCGCAGCTGTACGTGCACCTGTTCACGGTGCCCGGCCTCCAGCGCAACGACGAGACCCGCGCATACATCGACCGGCATTACACCACGTTCGACGCCCTGCGCTCGGAGGGACTGGACGCGCTCATCATCACCGGCGCCAACGTCGCCAATCCAACTCTCGTCGAGGAGCCGTTCTGGCAGCCGCTCGAAGAAGTCGTCGAATGGGCGTCGAAGCGGGTCACTTCCGTCCTGTGCTCCTGCCTCGCCACGCACTCCTTGCTCAAGCACTTCCACGGGATCGACCGCGTCCTGCTGCCGAACAAGCGCTGGGGCGTCTACGAACACCGCGTGACGACGCCCGAGCATCCCCTGCTCCGCGATGTCAACACGCGATTCGACGTCCCGCACTCCCGGCACAACGACATCGACCGGTCGCAGTTCGAGCGGGCAGGACTCACCGTGCTGGCCGAGAGCGCGGAAGGCGGCGTGCACCTCGCGGTGAGCGCCGACCAGTTCCGCGTCGTCTACTTCCAGGGTCACCCGGAGTACGACATCAACAGCCTGCTCAAGGAGTACGTGCGCGA
>JACMLI010000001.1 GCA_014379705.1 Gemmatimonadaceae bacterium | reverse complement strand
GAACATCCCGACCTTGATTGGGCCACGGGTGCTCGCCGTTTCGGAGACGAGGTAGCCGTTCGTCGTCATCACCTTGAGGATGTCGCGTGCGGGGATCCCGGCCGCCTTCCACGTCTCGATGAACTCGATCGCGACTTCGCCGCGCGTCCTGCCCGGCACATAGTAGTCCGCGTCGGTGCTGAACGTGAGCGGCACCTTGTTCTGCCACGCGTTCCTGAGCATTCGCACCGTGAAGTCGTAGCGCTCCTGCGTCGTGTGCCCCGTGAGCGAGATCGGCGTTTCCGTCCCCGCGCGCCATACGCCCTTCCGCGCCATCTCCCGATGTATGGAGTCGGTCATGCCTCGGTCATGTGCGATGGACCAGATGCCCGCTTCCACTGCGCGACGCGCGCCGGCCACCGTCTGGACGTGTCCTTCGACTTTCAGCCCCGCCTGCGCGGCCTCACGAATGGCGAGCCGGATCTCGTCCACCGAGTAGCCCCACGGTTTGCAGTCGACGCAGATCTTGATGACCCTGGCGCCGAAGAGCGCGTTCTGGCGCACGGCCTTGACGATCTCGTCACGGGTGTCGGCGTCCAGATATTCGGGGTACACGATGTTCTTGTCCTTCGCCATCTCGGGCGTGGGCCAGAACTGGCCGCCCATGCCGCCGATGATGATGCCCGATGGGATGATGGTCGGACCGGGTACCCACCCCTGCTCGATGGCCATGCGGAGCGCGACGTCGGCGTAATTACCGTTGTTGCCCATGTCGCGCACGATCGTGAAGCCCGCGGCCAGCATCTGGATGCCGTTCGACACGGCCTGAATGGCTCGCAGCGCCGTCGGCTCGAGCACGTACGTGAGGTAGTAGATGTTGCGCTCGGGGACCTCCTTGTAGGTGAGCGCCAGGTGGTTGTGCGCGTCCACCAGTCCGGGGAGTACGGTCAACCCCGACAGGTCGATCACCTCAGCACCAGCGGGGATCGTCAGGTTCGGTCCGATGGACGTGAACTTCCCTGCCTCGACCAGGATCACCTGATTGGTGGCGATCGTTCCCGCGTCCGGGTCGACGAGACGGCCGGCCTTGATCGCGGTGACCTGGGCGTTGGCCGCCGAAGCGGCGCAAAGCAACAACGTGAGAATGCTCGCGCGCACTGGTCATCTCCGGTGAACGGGTGGGCCACAGAATGTCGTCGACAGCCCTCGTTCGCAATGGATTCCGCCGCCGGGTTCCGCGCATAGCTGGCGTTAGCCCGACCCATTTTTGTCAGCGTCCATGAAAGCTCCCGGCTGAACGATCTTGCCGGGCCCTCCCGGCCGCTCCATATTCGCGCCAGTCCTCCCTTCCTGACATCCCCCGCTCGCCGCCCCGCGGTCGTGGTGTCGAAAGAGGCCCTTCGACCACGGAGTGCCCGGCATGACGCAGATTGCCCTGAAGGTGAACGGCACGACGCATCGCAGCGACGTCGAGCCACGCACGCTCCTCGTGCACTACCTCCGCGAGACCCTCGCCCTCACGGGCACCCACGTCGGGTGCGACACGAGCCAATGCGGCGCGTGCACGGTGATCGTCGACGGGGTGGGAGTGAAGGCCTGCACGATGTTCGCCGTCCAGGCCGACGGCGCGGAGGTCATGACGATCGAGGGCCTCGCCACCAACGGCAAACTTCATCCCCTCCAGGAAGCCTTCTCCGAG
>JACMLI010000513.1 GCA_014379705.1 Gemmatimonadaceae bacterium | reverse complement strand
GCCGCCGCCGCCGGGGACGCCGCGCGACTTCCGCGTCCCGGCGAAGCGCACGTTTGCCCTGCCTAACGGCTTGCAGGTCACGCTGATCCCGTACGGCCGCGTCCCCAAGGTCGCCATCGAGCTCGAGGTACGCACCGGTGTGATCGACGAGGGGTCCGAGGACGTTTCGCTCTCCGCCGTCACGACCGACATGCTCCTCGAGGGCACCGCCACGCGATCGCCACAGGACATCTCCCGCCAGGCGGCGGAGATGGGTGGCTCGGTGTACGCCAGTAGCGGCGCCGAGGCGGTGTCGGTGGGAGGTGAGGTGCTGAGCGAACACGCGCCCGCCTTCGTCGCCCTGGTGGCCGACGTGGTGCGGCATCCCCGCATGGCCGAGGCCGACCTCAAGCGCACGATCGACAAGCACGTGCGCGACAACGCCATCGCCCTCGCACAACCGGGCACGCTCGCCCAGAAAACGTTCCGCGAGATGACCTACGGCAATCATCCCTTCGCCAGGACGTTCCCAGCCGAGGGGATCGTGCGCGCGTTCACGGTGGCACGGACGCGCGACTTCCACGCCCGGAACTTCGGCGCGGCGCGATCGCATATCTACGTCAGCGGCGTCTTCGACGCCCGCGCGGTGGAGAAGGCGGTGCGTGATGCATTCAACGATTGGACGGCCGGCCCGGCGGCCACCGAAAACCCGCCCACGCCGGCCGCGCGTCGCCAGCTGCAACTCATCGACCGGCCCGGGTCGGTGCAGAGCTCCATCTGGATGGGTGTCCCGGTGGCGAGCCCTCGCGACTCCGATTGGGTCGCCATGAACGTCACCGACGCGCTGCTCGGCTCCTCGTTCGGCTCGCGCATCACGACCAACATTCGAGAGGACAAGGGCTACACGTACTCTCCGTTCTCCTTCCTGTGGACGCGGAAGGGATCGTCCATGTGGGTCGAGGTGGCCGACGTCACGACGAACGTCACCGGCGCATCGCTCACGGAGATCTTCAAGGAGATGGAGCGCCTGCGGACCGAGGCCCCCCCGGCGTCAGAACTCGATGGCATCAAGCGGAACATGGCAGGCGTGTTCACCATCCAGAACAGCTCGCGGTCGGGGCTCATTGCACAGCTGCAATTTTCCGACATGCACGGGCTGGGCGACGACTACCTCAAGAGCTACGTGAAGAAGGTACTCGCCGTGACCCCCGAGGACGTCCGCGGCACGGCACAGCGCCGCCTCGACCCCTCACGGGTGTCGGTGGCGATTGTCGGGGACAAGAAGGTGGTGGACCCGCAGCTCGGGACCCTGAAGCCCGTCGTGCCATAGGTTGTACGCGGCCCCGGGGCGAAATGGTCGGGGTACCGGAAGGGCGGAGTGTCGATTCCCCGTATCCCCAGCTACCGAGGTTCATGGTGCTTCCCCGTCGCTCCGTTGTCCCCTTCCTTGCCGTGCTCGGCGTCCTTGCCGCCTGCGGCTCGTCGGTTGATGTCGGCACTGATTTCGCTGGCAGCCCGACCGGCGTGACGGGAGGGGCGAACGTGATCACCATCAGCCTGCGCAAGACGACGTTCGGATGGGAGGAGTCGTCGTTCAACGGGAACGGGATCCAGGCCACGATCTCCAACCCGAGCGGCCGCGCGTACTACGCCCGGATCGGCGACGCGTTCAATGCGGCGACGGAACAGTCGCCCGTGTTCATCGCCCTCGGCACCGATGCCGCCATCGAGCGCCAGGGCAACGACGGGACGTGGTCCGTGATGCCGACGGGCATCCTCGTCGAAGGGTCGAAGGTCGTCACGATCAAGGCGGGAGGGTCCTACGAGCTTCGCGGGAACCTCTCAGAGCCGCGGCAGGTGGGCACCATGCGCATCCGTTTGCGCTACTTCACCACCACCGATGCGACCGGGACCGCGATGACGGACTATTCCCCAGCGTTCATCGTGCACTAGTCACGCCGGCGAGCGCTTCAGTCGCCGCCGGTCGAGCCACGCGAGGACGAGGCAGGCGTGGATCGTGACAAAGCTCTCGAAGCACCACGGGCAGAAGATCTTCATCACGAACCACTCGCCGTACTTGAGTCGCCAGGTGAACACGATGGCGGCGACGACGAGGCCGAGGATCGCGGTCGTGAACGCCGGGTTGTCTTCGTGCTGCGGCAAGGCGCCAACGAACGCCACGATGGTCAGGATGCCATAGCCAACGGCACCGATCAGCGCCACGTCGAGACCAAGGAAGCTTCCCCATGGGGAGTACCACGCCTGCACGCATCCGTGGCCGGGCCCGCAGGCCGGCAGGCCGAAGGTCCCGATCTTCACCAGATGGAGGTACAGCGCGACCAATCCGGCGACCAGCGCCAGGACGGCGATGACCTGCCGGAAGATGGCGGGATTGCCCCGGTGTTCGGAATCGGACATGGTCGGCACGGCGTGAGGGGAACGGACGCGGGAAGATCACACGTCGACGCGTGACGACGGAAGCGCCGCGACGCCCCTCGCGCGCTAGCGCCGGGCCGGGCTCTCGTCCCTGAAGTTCCTCGGGTCCGCCCATCCCTTCACCTTCAAGGACCGGACCTCGCGCCAGCCGTGCAGCCGGGCACCAAGTTCGACGTTGGTATTCGGCGTGATGACCCCGACCACCGGCGACTTGCGATCGGCCGCCGAGCGCACGTTGATGAACGTGACGGCAACCGCCCGCGCCCAGGTGGTGGTCACGGGCAACCCGGACCCCGGTGGCGGGGGCACAGTGGCGACCGCGGGGGCTGTGGTCACGGCGACAGCCGCCGCGGGGGCGGCGGCGAGCGTGGTGTCGTTAGGTAGCGTGTCGGGGGACACCGTGTCGATGACGACCG
>JACMLI010000512.1 GCA_014379705.1 Gemmatimonadaceae bacterium | reverse complement strand
GGTGACGAGGTTCAGCCGGTTCGACACCTGGGACAGGTAGCTTTCCATCGTGCTGCTCAGGAGATCTCGATAGGTGTCCATCGAGTCGTTGATGCGCAGCATGTGGTCGTAGATGTCCCGGAAGTAGAGTTGCAGGTCCTGGGACAGCAGCGTCGACGGGCGGTTCGAGAGGACGTTGAAGATTTCGCGCTGTGGCGCGAGGTAGCGGCGGAGCGAGAGCACCAGCCGCTTGACCGCGAAGATGTCGCGCAACGCGTCTTCATCGAACGACGCGAACACCCGTTCCTCCAGCGAGTCCAGGAAGTCGTCGACCCGTTCGAGGATCGGGAAGTAGGCGTCGACGGCGGCGTCCATGATCTGGTGCGCCAGGCGGGCCGGGCCGCGGGCCACGAGGTCAGCGCTGCGGATGCAGACGTCAGCGATCTGGTCGACGTGGGGCGACGGGCCGGCCTGCGCCGTCACCAGGAAGTTCGAGCCCAGGAAGAAGTAGAGGTTGGTCGTCTCCAGGTCGTACGGATCATCGGTCGCGTCGTGGAACCGCACGACGCGCAGCGTGACGAACATGAAGTTGTCATACTGGTCGACCTTGGGGCGGCTGAGCGGATTCAGCACGTCCTCGATCGTCAACGGATGGAACGCGAAAACCTTCTCCAGCAAGGCCACATGCTGGCGGCTCGCGATGTCGATATGCACCCAGAGGCTGCCCTGCGGATTCTTGAGGGCCGCCGCCATGTCCCGGATCGTCAGGTCACGACTGACGACGCCGTCCGCGAAATAGAAGCTCCGCGGGAGCCGGTTGTCCGGGTTCGTGAGGTGGAGTGGGCTGGCGGAATCGGTCGGTAGGACGTTGGGCACCGGTACTCTCCGGGGAATCCCTGATGATGACCTTCCTGAGCGCGGTGTAAGGTAGTACCGAGGTCAACGGACTGCCCCCCCGCCGCTTAGATTTGACGCTGTGGCACATCCCGAATCCCCCGCTGCTTCGGTCGCCGCGTCTGCTGCCATTACTACCGATGGCGTGACGCGGCGCTTCGGTCGACGGTGGGCACTGCGCGGTGTGTCGATGACCGTCTCTCCGGGCGAAGTGCTTGGGATCGAGGGCCATAACGGGAGCGGCAAGAGCACGCTCCTCCGCATCCTCGCCACCTCGATCCGCGCCACCAACGGGTCCGTGCATCTCTTCGGGCGCGACATCCGCCAGCACCCGGACTGGGCACGCGGTCAGGTCGCCCTGATGTCGTTCACGCCGGGCCTCTACGATGACCTCACGGCCAGGGAGAACCTGGTCTTCGCGGCGAACATGCTCGGGCGAGGTCATGACGGGATCGATGGCGTGCTCGAACGCGTCGGCCTGCTGCGCGAGTCCGGCGAGAAGGTCCGCACGTTCTCGTCAGGCATGCAGCGCCGCCTGGCGCTCGGGCGGCTCCTCCTGCAGGCGCCGCGTGTGTTGCTGCTGGACGAGCCGTACAACTCGTTCGACCGCGCGGGTGTCGCGCTCGTCAACGAGGTGGTGCGTGAGGTCATCGCGGCCGAACGCGGCACCGCCGTCATTGTGCTGCACGACCGGCATAGTGCCGCGGGGCTCCTCGACCGCGTGGTGACCATGCAGCAAGGACGCTTCGTCGACGCCACCGCACCGACGCGTGTGGTCGAACACGCCGGCCCGAGCCTCGTCATGGGGGGCGCGTCATGAGCCTTCGTGACGACTGGCGGCGAGCGCGCGCTGTGGCGCTCAAGGACCTGACCGCGGAGCGACGCTCGCGCGCGGGGCTCAACGCCGTGACCTTCCTCGGCGTGCTCGTCCTGATGCTCTTTGGTTTTGCCCTCGGCCCCGATACCGAGGCCATGCGCGAGGCCGCCGTCGGCGCGATCTGGCTGGCGATCCTCTTCAGCGGCGTCCTCGCCTTCAACCGCTGCTACCAGCTCGAACTCGACGGGGGGGCGCTCGAACCGCTGCTGCTCTATCCGGGCTCGCGGTGGTCGATTTTCGTCGGCAAGGTGCTCGCGAACCTCGCGTTCGTGTTTCTCGTGGAGTTGATCGTGATCCCGGTGGCGATGGTGCTGTTTCACGTCGTCGTCCCCGGTGGGGCCCTGGCCCAGATCGCGGTGCTTGTGCTCGGGACCATCGGGTTCGTCACGCTGGGGACGTTCTACGCGGCGATGTCGAGTCGGAGCCGGTCGCGGGAGGTCTTGCTTCCGCTCCTGCTCTTCCCAATGATGATTCCAGCATTGCTCGCCTCGGTGCAGGCCTCGACGGCCCTGCTGTCGGGTGACTTGATGCGCGAGGCGGGGGCATGGGTCCGGCTGTTGATCGCGTACGACGTGATCTTCGTGGCGGCATCCCTCGCGGCGTTCGAATTTGCGATCGAGGTGTGATGATGACGGCTTCAACGATGCCGCTGGCAGCGGCGAGCGATCGACGCAGCGGCTTGCCCTGGGGATGGATCGCCGTGGGTGGAGTCCTGGCGCTCGTGGCCGCCCAGGTCTACGGGGTGCTGACCAGTCCGCCGGACCGCGACATGGGACACCTGCAGAAGATCATGTACCTCCACGTGCCCGCCGCGTGGAACGCGTTCATCGCATTCTTCGTCGTCGCGGTCGCCAGCCTGCGCTACCTGTGGAAGGGGCGCGCGGCCGATGATCTGCTCGCGGCGTCGGCGGCGGAGATCGGGTCGCTGCTCACCGGGCTCACGCTCGCGTTAGGCATGCTGTGGGGCAAGCCGACGTGGGGCATCTGGTGGACGTGGGAACCGCGCACGACGTCGACCGCCGTGCTCTTCTTCATGTTCCTCGCGTACCTGATCCTGAGGAAGTTCGTGGATGATCCCGAGCGCCGCGCGCAGTGGAGCGCCGTGGTCGGCATCCTCGGCGCGCTCAACGTGCCGATCGTGTACATGTCCGTCCGCTGGTGGCGCACGCTGCACCAGGTGCAGGGGAGCCCCATGACGCTCGATTCGACGTACTACATCCCGCTGCGCATCAACGCCGTCGCCCTGATGATCGTGCTCGTGGCGTTCATCGCGCATCGGTATCGCTCGGCGATGATCACCCAGGCCGCTGACGATCTCGAGGATCGGGCGGCCCTGATGGAAGGAGGTTCCCGTGCCTGACAATCGCCCGTACATCGTCGCCGCGTTCGTCTTCACGTGGGTGGCGATCCTGAGCTACGGTTTTTTCCTCCGCCGCACGCGCGCCGCGGCCGAGGAGCGCCTGACGAGGACGCAACGCACCCTGGGAGGTGGAGCATGAGCAACGCCAATGGCCGCAAGACGGCCACGGTGGTCATCGCCAGCGTGATCGTCGTTGGCGCCTTCACGTACCTGATGCTCGGCAACATCGAGGGGGACGTCGTCTACTTCTACACGCCGACCGAACTGCTCTCCAAGGGCGACGCGGCCTACGATCGCGCGGTGCGCCTCGGGGGCCAGGTGTCGCCCGGCTCCGTGCAGTGGAACGCCGAGGCGCTCGACCTCAAGTTCAAGGTGCGCGAGGGAACCAAGGAAGTCCTCGTGCATTCCAAGGGCGCACCGCCGCAGATGTTCCGCGATGGCATGGGTGTCGTGGTGGAGGGGCGGTATCGCCGGGACGGCGTCTTCGAGTCGAAGAACCTGATGATCAAGCACTCCGAGGAGTACCGCGCGCCCAAGGCGGGTGAGCGTCCGCAGGAGATGTATCGGTCCCTTATGAAGGGCGGGACTGCGTCGTGACTCGCCTCATCGGGGCCAATGCGCTGATCGTCGCCCTCGGGGCGTCGGTCGTCGGGCTGCTGTTGATGGTCCTCGGCGCGCGTCGCGAGCGCGCGCGGTGGATCGGGGCAGGGTACACGGCGGCCTACGTGCAGTTCGGCATGGTCACCGTGGCGACGTTCGCGATGATCTTCGCGCTCGTGTCGCACGACTTCAGCGTGAGCTACGTGGCGCAGGTGGGCAGTCGCGCCACGCCGCTGTTCTACACGGTGATTTCGCTCTGGGGCGCGCTCGAGGGCTCGATCCTCTTCTGGGCGTGGGTGCTCTCGCTGCTCACGGCGCTCGTGGTCTTCTGGAATCGCGATCGTGTGGGCAACCTGATCCCCTACACGACCGCGACGATGCTGGGCACGGGTGTGTTCTTCCAGTTCCTTCTCGTGGGCGCGGCGACGCCCTTCGGCCTGGTCTCGCCGGTGCCGGCGGACGGTCCCGGGCCAAACCCGCTGCTGCAGAACCACATCCTGATGGGGGTGCACCCACCCCTCCTGTACCTCGGATACGTGGGAATGACGGTACCGTTCGCCTTCGCGATCGGTGCGATGGCCTCGGGGGAAGTCGCCGGCGACGCCTGGATACGTCTTTCGCGGCGCTGGACCCTGGGTGCGTGGGCGTTCCTTTCGGCCGCGATCATCGCGGGCATGTGGTGGTCCTATGAAGTGTTGGGATGGGGAGGCTACTGGGCGTGGGATCCCGTCGAGAACGCGTCGTTCCTGCCGTGGCTCACCGCGACCGCGTTCCTTCACTCGGTGATGGTGCAGGAGCGACGCGGGCTGCTGCGCCTGTGGAACCTCAACCTGATCGTGGCGACGTTCGCGCTCACGATCCTC
>JACMLI010000511.1 GCA_014379705.1 Gemmatimonadaceae bacterium | reverse complement strand
TGCAGATCGCGATCGAGCGCGGCGCCGTCGAAGGGGATCACGATGACTTTGCTGCCGTGGCGGTCGCCTCCCTTCTCGTCGTCCTTCGGCACATCGAGGACGGAGAGGGTGACGGCGACGACATGGCCGTCTTCGAGCACCACGCCGGGGCGCTCGAGTTTGTCCCAGCGGTTCACGGTGCCGTCGGTGTGGCGCACGAAGTCCACGCGCGGATCGTAGGCGAGGCCGCGCAGCGTCCAGCCGCTGATGCCGTCCTGCGACGTGAGGTGAAAGGCGCGGCGCTGGCTCCAGCTGTTGACGACGATGTGGTAGCGGCCGCCGCTGAACCACACGACCGGGTCCTCGAGATTCTCGAGCGTGAGACCGGCCACGCCGGGGTAAATGCTGGGCCCCTGCAGGCGGTAGGGACCGAGGATGCCGGTCTCGCTGATCAGGATGTGGCCGGAGCGCGGCACGATCTGGAAACGCCCATCGGGGCGCACCATCACGCTGTAGTTGGACGCGCGCCATTTCGCTGCGTCCACGGTAATCTCACCGAGCTGCTCCCAAGGGCCTTCGATCGACTTGGAAACAAACACGGTGCCGGGCCGCGTCTCGCTGATGACGACGGCGTAGCGGCCATCGGGCAGCACGAGCGCGGTGACGTTGTGGCCCTTGCCCCCCTGGTCATCGGGCCAGCAGAGGCCCTGGTCCACGAAGGGGCCGAACAGTGAGTCGCTCACGGCGCGCACGGCGAGGGATTGCCACCAGCCGTGGTGCCCGAGGCTCTCGTCCCAGCGGCTGGCGAAGAGGTGATACTTGCCATCGGGCGCGCGCAGGATCTGGCCGTCCCAATAGCAGTAGCGATTCGTCGTGGCTTCGAGGCCGTTGCGCGGATCGCGCGGCAGCACGGCGGGGGCGCCCCACACCTCTCTCGAGAGAGGACCCTGCGCGGGCATGGGCTGGAAGTAGTCGATGAAGGTCTTGCCGCTGGCCGCAGCCGGGGCCGCAGGCGCTGGGACGGCCGGCGCTTGGGCGAGCGACGCGGGAGCGGACATCAATCCGCAGGCAAGGGACAGGCAGACGGCGTGGCGGAAACGTGAATACATGGGTGGGAGATTGAGGAGGCGGAGAGGGCCAGCGGGAGGGAAGCGCGGGGCCATGCCCGCGTCAGGGAGCGGGGAAGATTCGGACGAAGACGACGCCGTGCGACGCGACGGTGGCCTCGAACTGGCCGGCGAACACCCCCAGGTCCTGCTGGCGCCAGAGATCGCGCACGCGCTGCGGGCCGGTGAGCTTCAGGTCGGACCAGAGCGCGGTGACGGTGGCGGCGGTGGGGCCGGTGTTGAAGAGCCCCACGGCGAGCGAGCCGTCGTCGAGCGGCTTGGCGAGGACGCGCAGGTCCCCCTCCCCTCCCACGCGCACGGCCTGGCGGCCAAGCGAGTCCTGGTTGATGTCGAGGACCTCGTCGTTGGTCAGCAGGCTCAGCGTGAAGTCGTCCATGCGCTCGAGGTCGCAGCCGATGAGCAGCGGACTCGTGATCAGGCACCAGAGGCTGAGGTGGGTGTATTGTTCGTCAGGCGTGAGTTTGCTCGGATGCAGCTCGTGGCTGCTCCAGCCACCGACGTAGCCGACGACGAGCATGTCGGCGTCGTTGAAGCGGCCGGAGCGGGCGTAGGGCGCCCACTTCTCCTGCGCGAAGCCGATGTCGTGCGCGACGCGGCCCCAGACGTCGCGGATGTCGGTCGTGGTGCGCCAGGACTGCGCCCAGGGCGCCACGTCGCCGATGATCGGGAAGAGATTTTTGATGTGGTTGTTCGAGAGGCTGAGCACGAGGTCGCGGCCGGAGACGCGCAGGGCCTGGTGCCACTCCTTCGTCTCGGGATACTCCACCGGCCCCCAGTCGAGTTTCAGGTAGTCGAAGCCCCACGCGGCGAATTGTCGGGCGTCCTCCGGCGTGAAGCGGTGGCGGCCGATCGCGAAGGGCAGCACCTTCGCGTTCTTCTTCGCGCGGGTGTCCACCGCGGGGTCCCAGTGGCCGTCGGGCCGCTCGGAGCTGCCGCCCAGCCGGCCGCCGTAGGTCACCGTCCACGGCGAGTGATAGAGGCCGGCCTTGAGGCCCAGCGCGTGCAGCTCGTCCACCATCGCCTTGATGTCGGGGAAGCGCTCGGGATCAGGCACGATCGCGTGCGTGACGGGATCGCGCGTCCAGCCCTGCCAGCCGTCGTCGAGGTTGAGGTAGGTCCAGCCGTGGCGATCGAGACCGAGGGCTTTGATCTGGCGCGCAGCGCGGAGCGCGAGGTCCTGCGTGACGCGTTCGCCGAAGCAGTTGTAGCTGTTCCATCCGAGGGCAGGCGTGAGCCCGATCTCCTCGCCGACGACGAGGCGGAACGGTTTTTCGGCGGAGCCGCGGGCGTTGGTCGCGCGCAGCGTCAGGCGATGCTCCCCGAGCGCCGTGAGCGTGCCCGTGATGCGACCGGTCGTCGCATCGAGGGCGAGGCCCGCAGGCAGCCCGTCCACCGCGAAGGTCATCGGCCGCTCGCCCGTCGCGGGGATCGTGTAGAGCAACGGGGATCCGGGGCGCACGCCGAAGATCGTCGGGCCGTTCACACGCGGCGCCGCGGCGGGCTGGGGCGTGAGGATGACCGGAGCGGAGCGCGGCTCCGCGGCGAGCGTAGCCCACGGGGACGAAAGCAACAACGCAGCGGCGGTCAGGCCTATGGTCGCAAGGACGCGCATGGCAGGAGGGTTGGGGTTCCTCACGATCACGAGGCCCGGGCGGCGTAGCGACGAGCGGGAAGACGGGCCAATCCTGAACCTGCAGCTGGAATTTCTCGTCCTCGCCGCGTCGCCGGCCGGTCGCGCCGCCGCGCCCAACGCGACACGCCGCGGCGA
>JACMLI010000510.1 GCA_014379705.1 Gemmatimonadaceae bacterium | reverse complement strand
TACTGTGCCCTTGAGCATGAGTCGCTTGCCGAGCATCAGGCGGTGGTTGAGGGGACTCTCGGCGCCGGCAATGGTTCCGATGAGCATGATGCGTCCCAGCAACGCCGCCACCTTCATGCTCGCGGGGAGATACGCCCCGCCGACGAGGTCGAGGGTCACGTGGATGCCCACGCCTCCCGTGAACTCGCGCACTGCGTCGCCCAGCGGGGCCAGGTCCCCACGCACTGCCACGCCGCCATGCATGCCGAACTCGCGCGCACGCTCGAGCTTGTCCTCGGTACGCGTGGTGCCAAAAACGCGCGCTCCCAGCGCCGCGGCGAGCTGCGAGGCGGCAAGCCCGACGCCACTGCCAATCGCGTGGATCATCACGAACTCGCCCGCCTTGAGTCCCGCCTGCGTCACCATCGCGTCATAGGCGGTGAAGAAGGCCTCGGGGATCGCCGCGGCCTCGATGAACGAGAACCGGTCCGGGATGCGCGCCACCGCACGCTCATCCATCGTCAGGAACTCCGCGTGGCCTCCGCCGCCTGTGATGCCGTACACGCGATCCCCGATGCGCCATCGCGCCGCGCCGCTGCCCAGCGCGCTCACCTCACCGGCGAACTCGATGCCGGCGATGTCCGTGGGGTAGCCCGGCGGTGGGGGATACCGCCCCATGCGCTGCAGGATATCCGCGCGGTTGAGCGCGCTCCCGCGAACGCGGACGAGGACCTGGCCCGGGCCCGGCTGCGGCGTGGGGACCTCGCGGACCGCGAGGACATCAGGGGCGCCAAACGACGTGATGACGGCTGCGCGCATGGAGGAAGGAGGATGAGGGCGGGGAACCGGGAAGGTATGTGCCGCGCGCATCCCCCGTGTGACCGACTGGCGAAACACCGCAGGAAGCGATTGCGTATGGACAACCAGTTCCTTCATCCCCTGCTGGTCACGCACATGATTTGTCTTATCGCCTTTGCCATCTCCGCCGGGGTCGCCATCATCGGCTACACCCAGGCACGTGCATTCGTCCGCCAGCGCCTGCGCTACGTCGACTCGGTGCAGTCCGGTTTCGCTCCGGTGCTCGCTGGCGCGGGCGCGTTCGTCGTCGGCGGCCTCGCCGCCGCACTCCTCCCGCTCATTGGTGCCGGTACCGCGATTGCCTTCGGCGTGAGCGTCGGGGTGGGCGTCGCGAACGGACAGCGCGACATCCGCCGC
The DNA here is from genome assembly GCA_014379705.1 of Gemmatimonadaceae bacterium. GTDB lineage: Bacteria > Gemmatimonadota > Gemmatimonadetes > Gemmatimonadales > Gemmatimonadaceae > RBC101. The sequence continues at coordinate 2,714 of JACMLI010000510.1, read as the reverse complement.
GCGCTGCCCCCGGGCGCCTAACGATCCGGGCCGGTGACCGGGGTCGCGAGCGGGGTCGGGACCCGCTCCGCCAGGTGCTGACGCGCCCGGTCGATCGCATCCTCCAGCGTCAGGAAGATCGCGTCGGCGCCAAGCTCGGCACCCAGGGCCGACCGCTGCAGCGCCATGAGGGGCTGCGTATGGATCTCGCTCACCAGGACGAGTGTGCGCTGGGACCGGCTCCGTCGCATCACGTCGCGCAGCGCGCGCAATCCCGTGGCGTCGAGCATCGAGACGTCGCGCATGCGGATGATGAGCACCTTCGGCCGCTTGCTCACTGACGCCAGCGTGTCCTTGAATGTTTCCGCGGCGCCAAAGAAGAAGGCCCCGCTGATCTCGAACACTTCCACGCCGTCCGGGATTGCCGACGTACTCGTCAGCTCGGGGTCCGACGTGTCCCGACTGCGCTCGAGCTCGCGCGTCACCACTGACACTGTGGTGGACTCCGCCATGCGGTGCATGAACAGGAACGCGGCCAGGACCATCCCGACTTCGATGGCCACGGTGAGGTCGACCACCACCGTGAGGAAGAACGAGACGAGGAGGACCGCGACGTCGGCGCGCGGACCACGCAGCTCGTCGACGAAGGTGCGCCACTCGGACATGTGGTACGCAACCATGGCGAGGATCGCAGCGAGCGTCGCCATCGGGATCAGCGACGCCCATTTCCCGAACAGCACGGTGATCAGCAACAGCACGACGGCGTGCGTGATGCCGGCGATCGGGGTGCGACCTCCGTTCTTCACGTTCGTCGCCGTGCGCGCGATGGCGCCAGTCGCCGGAATCCCGCCGAACAACGGTGAGGCAATGTTGGCGATGCCCTGCGCGACCAACTCCATGTTCGACCGATGACGACCGCCGATCATCCCATCCGCGACGACTGCCGAGAGCAGCGACTCGATGGCGCCGAGGAGCGCGATCGTGAAGGCCGGCCCAACGAGACGCGTCGCCTCGGTGAAGCTCAGGTGCGGCATCACCGGTCGGGGGATCGCGACGTTGAGCTCACCGAAGCGCGACCCGATCGTGTCGACGGGCAGTCCGAACGCCTGCACGACCACCGTCGATACGAGGAGGGCTACGAGCGGCGCGGGAATGCGTCGGCTGACGCGCGGCCACGCGACCACGATCAGCAGCGACAGGCCCCCGACGGCGGCGGCCCACGGCGTCACGTTCGTGATGTTCGAGGCGAGCGCGGTGATCTTCTCCGCGAAGTCGGCGGGCACGGCGCCCATGCGCAGGCCCAGCAGGTCCTTCAGCTGCCCGAGGGCAATGATGACCGCGATGCCACTGGTGAACCCCGTGATGAGCGGCTGCGGGACGAACTTGATGATCGCGCCCATGCGCGCGAGGCCCATTGCCACCAGGATTGCGCCGGCCATCAGCGTGGCAATCGTCAGGCCCTCGAGGCCGTACTGCGCGACGATCCCGTAGACGATGACGACAAACGCGCCCGTGGGCCCGCCGATCTGGACCCGGGAACCGCCAAGCGCCGAGATGATGAAGCCGGCCACGATCGCGGTGTACAGGCCGCGTTCGGGGCTCACCCCGCTGGCGATCGCGAAGGCGATGGCAAGTGGGAGGGCGACGATGCCGACGATGGTACCGGCCAGGAGATCGCGTCCGAACTGGTGGCGATCGTACTGGCGCATGGTCGTGAACAGCTTGGGGACCAGGTCGCGCATGCGCCGGGAAATGTAACCGCACCGGGGGGGCCCCTCCGGTGCGTTGGCCGGGGTGGATTTCGTGGCACCAGCTAGCGACGATTCCCGTAGGGATTTTCACGACAACGCGCCCTCGACGAGATGACCGCAGCCGATCTATCGGCGATCCAGCACGCGCTTTCCGACCAGTATCGATTCGAACGGCTCCTGGGGCAGGGCGGGATGGGCGAGGTGTATCTCGCTCGCGACGTCATGCTGGAGCGTCATGTCGCCATCAAGGTGCTTCCCGCGGCGGATGCGGGGGACGGCGAACAGCTCGAGCGATTCCTGCGTGAGGCGCGGACGGCGGCGCAACTGTCGCACCCGCACGTGGTGCCGATCTACTTCGCCGACCAGGTGGCGGGACAGGCGTTCTTCGTCATGTCCTACGTCGACGGCGAGAGCCTCGCGGAGCGGCTGCGCGCGCGGGGCCCGCTCCCCGTGTCCGACGTCGTGCGGACGATGCGCGAGGTCTCGTGGGCGCTCGCCTACGCGCACGCTCGCGGGGTGGTGCACCGCGACGTGAAGCCGGAGAACATCATGCTCGAGCGGGGCACGGGGCGGGCCCTCGTGACCGACTTCGGCATCGCGCACTCGCAGGATCACACGCGCCTCACGCTCGACGGGCTCGTCGTGGGCACGGTCCACTACATGAGCCCGGAGCAGGTCCAGGGCCACGCGCTCGACGGGCGGAGCGACCTGTATGCGTTAGGCGTGCTCGGGTTCCAGGCGCTGAGTGGTCGCTTGCCCTTCGAGGGAGCATCGGCGTCGGCCATCCTCGTCGCCCACCTGCAGTCGCAGCCGCCATCCCTCCGCTCGGTGGCGCCGCAGGTGCCGACAAGTATTGCCACGGTGATCGATCGCTGCCTGTCGAAGGATCCCGCCGCGCGGTTCGAGTCCGGGGAAGCACTCGCCGATGCCCTCGGTGCGGCCCTCGAGGCCGCGGAGCTCGAGGCGGCGCGCGACGAGGCGGGG
>JACMLI010000509.1 GCA_014379705.1 Gemmatimonadaceae bacterium | reverse complement strand
CGCTCGCCGGCGCGGAGGTGCGCGTCGCGGACAGTCTGCGGGGGGCGAGTTCGGGAGATGGGCGCTTTCTCCTCGGGGGGCTGTCGGGAGGCCCCCTGCGCTTCACCATCCGCGCCGTCGGGTTCTCACCCTACAACGCGAGCATACGACTGTCAGAAGGCGATACGGCCGACGTCGAAGTGATCGTTCGCCCGACGGATGCGACGCGTCTTCCAGAAGTCGAAGTCACGGAGTCTGCGCCCGCATCGGCCATTCCCGAGTTCGAGGAACGGCGGAAGGATGGCTTCGGTACGTTCGTGACGCGCGCGCAGCTCGACACATTTGGCGGCGCGACCGTGACCGAGGTGCTGCGACGGAAGGCGAACCGGATCCAGTACGTGCGCCACTCCCTTGGCGGCTTCGCGCTCGCGTCGCAGAACCAGAGCATGAGCGTCATGGCCATGGAGCGAACCGGCGGCAGCCTGAAGAACTGTGCGATGCCGAAGGCGTGCTACTTCGAGGTCTTCCTCGATGGCGTGATCCTCTACTCACCGACAGCAGGCGGCCTACCGCCGCAGGTCGACCAGTTCCGGGCGGTTGGACTGGAGGGCATCGAGGTGTATCGCGGCGGGGCGCAGACACCCTCGCGGTACAGCGGCTCGTCCGCGGCGTGCGGCACGATCCTGCTGTGGACGCGTCGCGCCCCGCCGTGAAGCGACGCCACCCCTCAGTCATCCCGGACCAGCGAGCGAGGATCCGGGCCCCAGCGTCGTTGTCTCGTGCCTCCCGTGCTTCTCGTACTGCCCGTGATTCCCGTGATTCGCCCTGGCTGCCACTTTCGCGGCGAGATCAACGACACGGGGCTCCGGCCCCCGGCTTACTGCCTGCCGGGGCATGCTTCGCCGGAGCGACGAGTCCCTGATGTCTGACACCGCATCCACAGGCCTCGACGAGGTGCGACCGGCCCACGCCTTCAACGAGGACCGCGTCACTGCGTGGCTGGAAGCGCATGTCGCCGGTTTCAAGGGCCCGATGCAGGTGCAACAGTTTTCGGGTGGCCAGTCGAATCCCACGTTCCTCCTCACCACCGCGCGCGGTGCGTATGTGCTTCGCCGCAAGCCCGCCGGGCCAACGCTCAAGACGGCGCACGCCGTCGACCGCGAATACCGCATAACGAGCGCGCTGCACGCGCAGGGCATCCCGGTCGCCAGGCCGCTCGCCTTCTGCGACGACCCCGAGGTGATGCCGACGCCGTTCTTCGTGATGGAGCACGTGACGGGGCGCATCTTCTGGTCGCCCGCGCTCCCTGAACTCGCTCCGGCAGGGCGCCGCGCGACGTACCACGCGCTCGCCGATACACTCGCCCGGTTGCACGCCGTTTCGATCGACGACGCCGGCCTCGCCGACTTCGGCAAGCGTGGCAACTACTTCGCGCGACAGATCGCACGCTGGAGTGAGCAGTACCGCGCCTCGCGCGTGCAGCCCCTCGCAGCCATGGACGACCTCATGGCGTGGCTCGCCGTGCGTTCTCCCGTTCCAAGTGGTCGGGAGGCGGTCATTCACGGCGACTACCGGCTCGACAACGTCATCTTCGACGCCGCCACACCCACCGTCCGGGCCCTCATTGATTGGGAGCTCTCCACGCTCGGCGACCCCCTCGCCGACCTGAGCTACCAGTGCATGCTCTGGCATCTCCCTGCCGGCGTGTTTGGCAGCCTCGGGTCCGTGGACCTCGACTCGTCAGGCATCCCCACGGAGTCGGAGTACCTTGACTTGTACTTCGCCCGGGCGGGCGGGACGCGTCCGGCAGACTGGGATGCGCTGATCGTGTACAACCTGTTCCGCCTCGCGGCGATCCTCGAGGGCGTCGGACGACGCGCCCTCGACGGCAATGCCTCGAGCCGACGGGCCACCGAGATGGCACAGCTGGTCGAGCCGATCGCCACCACCGCCTGGGCCCTCGCCCGCCGTTCCTGAGCCCCACGACTTTCCGCGTGCCCTTCATGCCCTTCCCTTTCACGCCCCGCAGCGACGAGCTCGTCTCGCGCGTCCGCGGGTTCATGCAGCAGCACGTGCACCCTAACGAGGCGCGCTATCGCACCGAGGTCGCCTCCGGCCCGCGCTGGAAGGTGATCCCGTTCATCGACGAGTTGCGCGCGCTGGCGAGGGCCGAGGGACTCTGGAACCTCTTCCTGACGCACAGCGCGCGCGGACCGGGCCTCACGAACCTCGAGTACGCGCGCCTCGCCGAGGTGATGGGCCACGTCGACTGGGCCCCCGAAGTCTTCAACTGTGCCGCCCCCGATACCGGCAACATGGAGGTACTCGATCGCTTCGGCACTCCGGAACAACAGTCGCGGTGGCTCGATCCACTGCTCGCGGCCGAGATCCGCTCCGCGTACGCAATGACCGAACCCGATGTCGCGTCGTCCGACGCGACGAACGTAGCGATGGAGATCCGTCGCGATGGAACCGACTACGTGCTCAACGGCCGAAAGTGGTGGGCCACGAACGCGGCCGACGCACGCTGCCGCGTCCTCATCGTCATGGGCCGAAGCAACCCCGACGCCGAGCGACATCGCCAGCATTCGATGATACTCGTGCCCATGGATGCGCCGGGCCTGCGCGTCGTGCGCACGCTCGAGGTGTTCGGCTATGACGATGCACCGCATGGACACTGCGAACTCGCGTTCGAAGACGTCCGCGTCCCGGCCTCACACATGATCCTCGGCGAGGGTCGCGGCTTCGAGATCGCCCAGGGACGACTGGGCCCCGGTCGCATCCATCACTGCATGCGCTCCATCGGCGCCGCTGAACGGGCGTTCGGCACGATGTGCGAGCGACTGAAGGCCCGCACGACGTTCGGGAAGCCGATCGCGGAGCAGTCGCTCTGGCAGGCGCGCATTGCCGACGCCAGGTGCGAGATCGACATGGCCCGCCTGCTCGTGCTGCAGGCGGCGCGCATGATGGACACGGTCGGCGTGAAGGGAGCGCAGAAGGAGATCGCGATGATCAAGCTCGTGGCGCCCGCGATGGCGTGCCGGGTGATCGACCTCGCGATCCAGGCGCATGGCGGCGGGGGGCTGTCCCCCGACTTTCCCCTCGCGGCGATGTACGCAGGGCAACGATCGCTGCGCATTGCCGACGGCCCGGACGAGGTGCATCAACGCACGATTGCCCGCCTCGAGCTGCGAGGGGCCGGGGATCGTTAGGGTCGGCTTGGTTCAGCCGCACCAGGAGGCGGGGTGGGCCGTGGAGGCGAGAGGAGGTACCTTGCGTCAGGACCTGAATCGTGGAGCCAGCGATGTCGAGGGCGTTTCTCAGGGATGACGCAGAGGGGGAGATGCCCCGCCGCAACTACGCGCTCCCCGAGCGTGGCGACCCGGGCTACGATCGCGCGGCCGCACGTGCCTTGCTCGAGGCCGCATGCGTCAACGAAACGCAGCTCGCCGAGCGTGCCACTGGCTATTACTGGGGCGAGCCGACGCTGCACCAGTTTGCACGTGAGGTCCTCGCCGAAGCCGAGCGCGACGGGAACGATCGATTGGAGCAGGTAGCGCGCCGCTTCCTTCGCTGACTGGGGGCCGCTCAGCGGAGCGCCAGCAAACAAAACGGTGAACCAACGTTCGGTTCACCGTGCCTCATGTGTCTGTGGTCGCTAGCGCGACTCTTTATGAACGCAGGCAGGCCTTGAGGTCGCCTGACGGGGCCCCGCTGTCGCAGTCCATGCCGATGCCCGGAATGAGGTCGTCGCCGACCATCCGCTTGGTGTTACCCCGCGCCAGCGTGAGATCGCGAAACGTGCCCCACCTGGTGAGCCTCGGTGAAACGTACATGCGACGTGCTCCTGCACTGAGGTGAGCATAGAGACGCCCGCGACCGCTGGGGTCGGGGCGTGCCGTGACGATACGAGGGGGCGTAGACGACTCCGCACTGGCGGGGAGCCCTGCCGCCACGCAGCAGTAACCGTGTGTCTGACTGGGAAGGGAGAATGCCGATGCGCGCCCTGTCGCGCGACTGCACAGGGAGAGGACCCGCTCTCTCCCGTTAGGGTCATGCTGCCGGAATGCCGGGCCCGGTGGAGCGTACTGCTTCGAGGACCGCTGCGGCTTCGCCGAACTCGAGGTTCGCGATGTGGGAGCGCAACCGCTCGAATGCAGCCGGTGTCATCAGGCGACGGAGGGGCGGCGTCGCCTGCTTGAACCGGTCCATCGCCGCAAAGTTCTGTTGTCGCAGTGCATCGACGAGCCCCTGGAGGTCGAGAGGTGCGGTCGATGCGCTGCCGGCCTCGTGCGTCGATGCGTCGAGCAAGTACGCACGGGCGCTGGCCGCGAGCGCCTCGAGGTGCCGCGTGAGCTCGTGGGCCAGCGTTTCGACGCGCGCCAGGTCCCCGGTACGACCTGCCCCTTCCGCTTCGGTGGCCATGCGGAAGATGGCGATGGCACCAAGGGTCCCCGCGCTCCCCTTGAGTTTGTGCATGCGCCGGGCGTGGAGGGCGAGCCAGTCGGGGCTCGACCTGTCGTCAGGCAGCAGCGCGTTTGGGAACTCGGTGACCATCAGGCCCAGGAGGCTGCGGAACAGGTCCACGTCACCGCCGACACGCGTGCGCACGTCCTGCATGTCGATGCCGTCGATCGTGGGCCACTCCTGAGGGATGCCACGTGCCACCGCCTCCGCATCGATCTCGACGGTGTCGGATGGCACCAGGCCGCGAATCGCCTGAACGAGGGCTGCCGGTTCGAATGGCTTGCTGATTACGCCGTTCATGCCCGCGTCGATGGAGCGTTCGCGCTCCGTCACGAGGACGCCGGCCGTGAGCGCGAGGATCGGCACCGTCGTGAGGCCCAGTTCGCGCCGGATCTTCATCGTCGCCTCATTGCCATCGAGCACCGGCATCTGCACGTCCATCAGGATGATGTCGAAGCCCGTCGGTGTCGCCTCCACGGCATGCACCGCTTGCTGTCCATCCCGGACCAGCGTGACGGTGGCACCGGCGAGCTCGAGCACGCGAAGCGCGACCTCGAGGTTGATCTCGTTGTCATCGGCCACCAGGATGCGCACGCCACGCAGGGCGGCCCGCTCAACGATCGGGCGCCCGACGGGCGGCGTGCGACGATCGGACGGCGCGGGAACGTCGAAGCTCAGTGACACAACAAACTCGCTGCCGATCCCCGGAGTGCTCGTCACTCCCACATCGCCCTCCAGCATCTCGGCCAGGCGCTTCACGATGGACAAGCCAAGACCCGTTCCACCGAAGCGGCGCGTGGTGCTCGCGTCGGCCTGGGCGAATGGGGTGAACAGGCGCGCCAGCACGGCCTCGGGGATACCGATGCCGGTGTCGCGGATCGTGAACCGCAGGTCGACACGTTGGTCGTCTCCCGTCACTCGGCTCCCGCGGAGGTGCACGGCGCCGACATCCGTGAACTTCACGGCGTTGGAGAGGAGGTTGGTGAGCACCTGGGAGACCCGCGTGGGGTCGCCCTCAACACGCGCCGGGACGTCGGAGTCGAGGTCCATGCGGTACGCGATCCCCCGCGCTTCGGCGCTCACGGTGATGACGTCGGAGACGTCCTTGAGCAGGGCGTGGAGGTCGAATGGTACGCGCTCGATCACGAGCTCCCCGGCCTCGATCTTGGTGAGGTCGAGGATGTCGTTGATGACGCCAAGGAGGGACTTGCCCGCCTGGGTGATCTTGCCCATCAGCGCTTCCTGGTCCGGCGCGAGCGGGGTGCGCGCCATGAGATAGGAGAGCCCGATGACGGCGTTCATCGGCGTCCGGATCTCGTGACTCATGTTCGCGAGGAACTGGCTCTTGGCATGGCTCGCCTGGCGCGCCTCGAGCATGGCGTCGCGCATCGACTGCTCGGCGTGCACACGCCGGGTGACGTCGTGCGCGACGCCGAGGTACCCCGAGAGCGCGCCGCCGGCGTCGTACATCGCCGTGACGACGAGGGACACGGCGATGCGCGCGCCGTCCTTCCGTATGTAGGTCCAGTCACGCGGATGCCGGAGGACCGACGGGTGACTGAAGACCTCGGCGCCCACGATCGGCGCACCGACTTCCGCGGCGAGGTCGGCCCCGCGCCGGGCGACCTCGTCGGCGTCGTGGATCAGGAGCGGCGTGGCGTGCCCGATGATCTCCTCACTCGAGTAGCCGAGCAACTGCTCGGCACCGCGATTGAAGACCTTGATCCTGAAGTCCGGATCGGTGGCGATGATGGAGACTTCCGAGGCGGATTCCAGCACCGTGCGCAGGAGCGCCGACGTCTCCTGCAGCGTGAGCTCGGCGCGCTTGCGCTCGGTGATGTCGAAGTTCACGCCGGTCATGCTGACGGGGCGCTGGTCCGCATCGCGAACGACTCGCGCGGCCGACTTGAGGTGACGCACGTCACCATTGGGGCGGATGACCCGGAACTCGGTATCAAACGCCCGCACGCCATGCAGGGCCTCGATGACCTCCTGGTTCACGCGAGCGCAATCGTCGGGGTGCAGGCTCTGGTCCCAGATGACGAGCGGCGCCTCGGGCGCATCGATGGGACGGCCGTACAACCGATACATCTGATCATCGCACTGCATGACGTGGCTCGCGATATCGTACTCCCAGACCCCGATGCCGGCCGCCCCCGCGGCGATCGAGAAGCGCTCGTTGATGTGCTGCAGGGAGAGCTCCGCTTCCTTTCGGGCGGACACGTCCTGAAATGCGCCGACGAGTCGCACGACCTCGCCGTTCTCACGCTCGGCGGTCCCGACGGAGCGGACCCAGATCCGGCGCCCCCTGGACGTGGTGAACGGCACCTCGACGTCCCACGCCGCTCCGGTGCGGATGCCTTCCTCGACGGCGCGCTCCAGGATCACGCGCGCTTCGGGGGCATAGTGCGAGAGCGCTCCCTCCATCGTGGGCACGTAATCGAGAGGCACCTCGTGGATGCGATAGGTCTGCGCGGTCCACGTCGCGGTGCCATGGCGGAGGTCGAATTCCCAGCCACCGATGCCCGCGACCTCGCCGGCGCGCTCGAGGAACTGCTCGCTCGTCCGCAGTTGCGCCTCCGCGGCCTTGGCCTTGGTGATGTCGCGCTGCACGGAGATGTACTTCTCGACCTGGTTGTTCGCGTCCGCGAACGGGATCACCATGCTGTCCACCCAATACAACGCACCGTCCTTCGTGCGATTGCACACCTCCCCGCGCCATGGCTGCCCGGACGAGACGGTGCTCCACATGGCGGACCAGAACTCCAGTGGCATCGTGCCGGAGCTGATCATCCGGTGGCTCTGCCCGACGAGGGCTTCGCGCGTGTAGCCCGACAGGCGGCAGAAGTTCTCGTTCACGTCCTGGATGATGCCGAAACGATCCGTCACGGACACGATCGAGTGTTCGCGCATCGTCCGCAGCAGCGCATCGTTGTCGCGCATCGCGGAGGCGAGTTCCGCCGTGCGGAGGAGCATCTGGTCCTCGAGCGATGCGTTGAGGTGCTGGACGCGGCGCGCTTCCTGTCGTGCGGCACTGACGTCACGCAGGGTCTTTGACAGGCCGACGAGCCGGCCCTCGGCATCGACGATCGGCGAGGCTGTGAGCGACACGTCGACGAGGGAGCCATCGGCGCGCAGCCGCTGCGTCTCGAACCCGACGACGCTCTCGCCTCGCGTGATCTGCGCGACGAGCGCGTCGTCCTCGGCGCGGAGATGGTCGGGGAGGAGGACATCCGCGATCAGGAGGCCGATCGTCGCCCCTGCCCTGAAGCCGAAGAGGCGCTCGGCGCCGCGATTCCAGTCGGTGATGGTCCCGTCGAGGGCCTGCGCGATGATCGCGTCGCTGCTGCTCTCGACGATCGCGCCGCGACGTCGCTGTTCAGCGTACACCTGTCGCTCGCGGTCACGACTCTGCCCATGGACGGCGAGCGCGATGGCCAGCACGATCGTGAGTACGGCAAGGCGGGCGAAGACGAGGGCCGGCCGACGCAAGTTGAGTTCCGAGACGAAGCGCGGCTGCGCCCGCAGCTCGGCGCGCCACGCGCGCCCGTGCACGGGGATGGTCACCACGCGAGTGAGTCCGCGCGCCGCAGGCTGGTGGGCGACCGGGGACCGGTAGATGGCCTGTTGGCCTTCGGCGGTAACGTCGTCGAGCCTGATGGATACGAGGTCGTCACCAGCGTCGAAGCTGGCGAAGACCTCACTCATGACCAGCGGCGCGAACGTGAAGCCGATCGCTGCCGCGTCGCGCTCGGCACTCGTCCCCAGCGGAGCGCCCGCTCGGTAGACGGGGAGGAAGAAGCCATATGCCCCCGACGTCGCCCCCGACGCCTGTACGAGCTTGATCGGTGGCGTGAGGGTCGCGGCCCCTGTGTTGATGGCGCGTCGTGCGGCGGCTCGTCGTTGTGGGTCACTGGCGATGTCGAGTCCCACCGCGCCCGGGTTGCGGTCCGCCGGCTCGATGTACTGCACGATGTAGCGCTCACTGGTCACCGGACCGAGGCTGTGGATCGAGAAGCCGGCCGATCCGTTGCGGCGCGCGAGGGCGACGAAGGCCGACTCCGCGCCCGTCGGGACACGGCGCATGAAGCCAAAGCCGCGCGCTCCGGGAAACTCCCGTTCGAGCTCGCGCGAGGCGATGTATGCGCGAAAGGTCTCGCGCGTGAGCTGGTCGGGGCCGGCGGCCATCACCACGCCCCGGACGGAGCGCAAGCCTGATTCGAATGACTGCACGCGGCTCACGAGCTCGCGCGTCTCGCGCACGACGACTTCCTCGAAGCGTGAGGCGCGGGTGTCCTCGTTGCGACCGGATTGCCATGTGGCTGCCGCGGACGCCGTGAGCAAGCCCACCACGAGCGTCACGCCGGCCACGCGTCGAGGATGGGCTGCGAGCCGTGGTGCCATCAACGGTCCGGCAGGGGAGACCAGCCGTCCGACACGCCATTCGTGCCGGACCTCGGGTGCAGGTCCGGTACGGGCGCAACGGCGAAGATGCGCGCCGTCGCAT
>JACMLI010000508.1 GCA_014379705.1 Gemmatimonadaceae bacterium | reverse complement strand
GTCGCTGGCGCTGGTGCCGGCGGGAGGCGGCAGTCGCCGAACCGACGCGGCCGTGGAGAACGCCAGCACGTAGTCCCCACTCCCGTTCGACGCGGCCGACCCCGTGCGCGACAAGCCCATGATCGCGCGCGCGGCCAGTCGTTCGAGGTTGCGCTCCGACAGGGGCGCGTCGGTCGCCACCACCATCATGATCGACCCGTCGCCGCGATCGCGGTCCACGTCGCCCCGGAAGGAATAGCGGCCGAGTTCCTTGCCCACGGGCGCGCCCATGACCTGGAGCACGCCCCCGAAGTTGGATTGCACGAGCACGCCGATGGTGTGCCCGCCTAACGTTGCCGGCAGCACGCGCGAGGCGGTCCCGATGCCACCCTTCCAGCCGAAGGCAATCGTCCCTGCCCCGGCTCCGACCGCCCCCTCCTCCACGGCGCCCGACGTCGCGCCGTCGAGCGCGGCGCGTACATGTTCGGGGCGAATGGGGCGCGACCGGATGGCGTTCAATCCCCCGTCGTTCGTCTCGCCGACCACCGGGTTGATCGAGCCCACGCCGTCCATGCCCGGCTTCGCCAGCATCCATTCCACCATCGCGTCGGCGGCCTTCCACACGCAGAGCGTACAGGTGAGCAGGATCGGCGTCTCGAGCTCGCCGAGTTCGCGCAACTGCGTGACGCCGAGGAGCTTGCCGAAGCCGTTACCCACGTGGAGCGCGGCCGGGACACGATCGAGAAATGGGTTGTTGCCGTGCGGGAGGATCGCCGTGACCCCGGTCCGCACCGAATCTCCATCGATGACCGTCGCATGGCCGACGCGCACACCGGTGACGTCGGTGATGGCGTTGAGCGGTCCGGTGGAGAAGATGCCCGGCGCGATGCCGAGTTCACGGGCCCGGGGTCGGGCTTGACCATCGGCAGGGAGCACGGCGAGCATGGAAAGGGCGCCGGCCAGGCCGGCGCGCACGACGGGGAGCCTAACGAGCAAACGTGTCACATGCCTCCGGACTTCCGTTCTGGAACCCCCGCTTGAACCACTGCATGCGTTGCTCCGATGAACCGTGTGTCCAGGATTCCGGACTCACGCGACCCGTGGATTGCTTCTGCAATCGGTCATCGCCGACGGCAGCAGCGGCACCGAGGCCTTCCTCGATGTCTCCCACATCCAGCCATCCCTGCCGCGACGCGGTGTGCGCCCAGGCGCCCGCGTAGCAGTCCGCCTGCAGTTCAAGGCGCACGCTCAACTCGTTGGCCGCCGTGCCCCCGCGTTGCTGCTGGGCCTGATGCACCTGTCCGCTCGTGCCGAGGAGGTTCTGCACGTGGTGTCCGATCTCGTGCGCGAGCACGTAGGCCTGCGCAAAGTCACCGGGCGCACCGAAACGCGACTTGAGTTCCTCCAGAAAAGAGAGGTCGAGGTACACCCGCGTATCCCCAGGGCAGTAGAACGGTCCCGACGCGGCCTGGCCAGCGCCGCACGCCGTTTGTGTGGCATCGCGAAAGAGCACAAGCCGGGCGCGCTGGTACTGCTGCCCCATCCTCGGAAGCGTGCGTTGCCAGAAATTCTGCGCGCTGTCCAGGACCGCCGAGAGGATCAGGACATCCCGCTCCTCGGCCGGATCGGTCACGGGTGCCGCGGCGGCGGGCGACTGCTCGACGACGCCTGACCCCCCGCCCAGCGCCGAAAAGAAGTCCTGCTTGAAGACGACGCTGAGGATCAGGACGATGACGATGCCACCGAGTCCCAAACGCCCGCGGCCGAAGCCGCCCCCGCCTCCACCAAAACCAAAGCCACCCCCTCCGCCTCCCCCACGGCGGTCCTCGAGGTCACTGCTGCGTCCCTTGGGGTCGATGCGCATGTATGGCTCCCGAACGTGCGATGAATCGGAAAGGTGGCGACCGCCCCCGGCCAGCCGCCAGTCAACTTGTGGGAGAGGCCGTGCTTACACGCGCGAAGGCACCCGCATCCGCGCGAGCTGTCGGCCCGCGCGCACCGCCGCGTCACGCAAGCGATCAGGGGACACGATGAACGAGATCCGGAAGAAACCCTCCCCACCAGCCCCGAACCCGGAGCCGGGCATCACGATGACGCCTTCCTCCTCCATGAGGCGGTCGGCGAACGCCTTGCTTGGGACGCCTTCGGGGAGCGGGATCCACAGGTACATCGTGGCCTGCGGAGCCTGCGCATCGAACCCCGCGTCGCGGAACGCGGCCACGGCAGCATCGCGCCGCTCGCGAAAGACCGCGGTGTTGCCGGGCACAAACTCCGCCCAACTCTCGATCGCGGCCACACCGGCGGCCTGGATGCCCATGTACGTCCCGGTGTCGACGAACGTCTTCACCTTGGAGAGGGCACCGACGAGTTGTGCGTTGCCCACCGCCCACCCCGAGCGCCACCCCGTCATGTTGTACGTCTTGGACAGGGAGTGGAACTCGAGCGCCACGTCCCGGGCGCCATCGATCTCGAAGATCGACGGCGGCACGTAGCCGTCGAAGGCGAGTTCGGAGTACGCGTTGTCGAAGACGAGCAGGATGTCGTGCGTGCGGCAGAATGCCACGACGCGCTCCAGGTAGTCACGCGGGGCGATCGCGGTTGTCGGGTTGTTCGGATAATTGAGGTACACGACGCGCGTGCGCGCGCGCACATCGGCAGGCAGTTCTTCCAGCTCGATGAGGAAGTTCGTGCGCGGACGCAGGGGGTACACATGCGGCGTAGCGTCGGCGAGGAGCGTCCCACCGAGGTAGGCCTGGTACGCCGGCTCCGGAATGACGGCCACGTCCCCCGGACCAAGGAAGGCAAAGGCGACATGCGCGAGCCCTTCCTTCGACCCCACCAGGGGCACGACTTCGGCGAGGGGATCGAACGACGCACCAAATCGCTGGTGCATCCACGCCGAGATGGCCTCGCGGTACGGCACGTACCCGAGTCCGAAGCCATAGCGTCCGAGCGCGGGCGTCGCGGCGGCACGCTGCAGGGCTTCGACGGCGCGCGGCGGCGGTGCAAGGTCGGCATCGCCGGCCCCGAGGTCGATCACATCAACGCCGCGCTGCAGCAACTCCCGCTTGCGACCGGGAATGTGGGCGAGCGGGTAGACCGGGAAGTTGCCGAAGCGGTGCGAGAAACGAGGCATAGGGGCCGGGATGCGTGATTCGGGATTCGGGAGTCGGCTCTGGTCACACCTGCGACGTTCGTATGGACGTCGTCAGGCAGGGATGGAGGGTGCGGGAGCCGTCAGCCGGCGGACGAGGGTGAGGATGGTATAGGTCGCCACCAGTTCGCCGTCCTGGTTCTTCACGTTCACGTCCCAGGCGACGACGCCCTGCGGAGGACCGTCGGCGGGCGTCTCCTTGGCCGTCTTCGACTTGCACGTGAGCGTGACCTGGATCGTGTCGCCGGCATACACGGGTTTGGTGAAACGCAGGTTCTCCATGCCGTAGTTCGCGAGCACGGGGCCCGGCGCCGGGTGCACAAAGAGCCCCGCGGCGGCGGCGAGCACGAAGTACCCGTGCGCCACGCGACGGCCGAAGATCGACTCCTTCGCCGCGATCTCGTCCATGTGGGCGTAGAAGTGATCCCCCGACAGGCATGCAAAGTTCACGATGTCGGTTTCCGTGACGGTCCGACGATGCGTGAGCAGCGTCTCGCCCACCTGGAGTTCCTCGAAATGCTTGCGGAAGGGATGCACGCGATCCCCGGACTGCGCCGCGCCGGTGATCCATTCGTTCGTGATGCGGGCGATCGTCGTCGGTGATCCCTGGATCGCCGTGCGCTGCATGTAGTGGAGCACGCCGCGCGCACCACCCATCTCCTCGCCACCACCGGCCCGCCCGGGACCGCCATGCACGAGGTGCGGCAGCGGCGAGCCATGGCCCGTCGCCTCCTTTGCGCTGTGCCGATTGAGCACGTACACACGACCATGATACGGCGCCATGCCGAGGACCACCTCGCGTGCGACGCGGTCATCCGCCGTGAACACGGAGCCGACCAGGGAGCCCTTCCCCATGCGCGCGAGTTCGATCGCGTCGCCGACGGCCGCGTACGGCATGACGGTGTTCACGGGCCCGAAGGCTTCGACGTCGTGCGACTGCGTGCGCTCGCGCGGGTTGTTGCAGGCGAGGAGCGTGATCGGGAAGAAGGCGCCCTTGCTCCGGTCGGCACCAACAATATCGAAGTTGTCGTTCCCGCCGAACACCACCTCGGCGCCCCCCTTGATCGCGTCGAGTGACCGATGGACCTCGCCCACCTGCGGACGCCCGGCGAGGGGACCCATCTTCACGCCGTCGACCGCAGGGTCGCCGACCTTCACGTCGCCCAGGCGCTTCGTGAGGGCACGGATCACGTCCTCCATCGCGCCCTCGGGAACGATCGTGCGGCGGATGGCCGTGCACTTCTGCCCGGCCTTGGTCGTCATCTCGCGCGTGACTTCCTTGATGAAGAGGTCAAACTCTTCGGTGCCAGGGAGGGCGTCAGGACCCATGATCGCGCAGTTGAGCGAGTCGGCCTCCATGTTGAAGCGCACCGCGTTGGCGGCGACGGTGGGGTGCGCCTTGAGCATGTGCCCCGTCGACGCGGACCCGGTGAACGCCACGGCGTCCTGCATCGTGAGGTGATCGAGCAGGTCGCCCGCGCTGCCGCAGATGAGCTGGATCGCACCCTCCGGAAAGATCCCCGATTCGATCATCATCCGGAACATCGCCTCGGTGAGGAACGACGTGAGCGTCGCCGGCTTCACGATCGCGGGCATGCCCGCGAGCAGCGTCGGCGACAGCTTCTCCAGCATTCCCCAGCAGGGAAAGTTGAAGGCGTTGATGTGAACCGCGACGCCCTCGAGGGGCACGCACAGGTGCCGCCCGACGAAGGTCCCATTCTTCGACAGGTTCTCCATCGGCCCGTCGATGTGGAACGTCTCATTGGGAAACTCGCGACGCCCCTTGCTGGCGTACACGAAGAGCGTGCCGATGCCGCCGTCGATGTCGACCCATGAATCGCCCTTCGTTGCGCCGGTCGCCGACGACAGGGCGTAGAGCGAGTCCTTTCGCTCCATCAGGTACTTCGCCATCGCCTTGAGCATGAGCGCGCGCTCGTGGAAGGTCATCGTCCGGAGCGCCGGGCCGCCAACGGTGCGCGCGTAGTGCGCCATCGCGCCGAAGTCGAGGCCCGCCGACGAGGCCTCGGCGACCTTTTCACCGGTGACGGCGTGATGCAGGTCGGTGCCGGCGCCTGTGCCGGCGACCCACTGCCCAAGAGCGTAGTTCTGCAATCGCATGGTGCGGACGTGTGCTGGAGGAATGGCGCGGGCGTGAAGCACCGACGCCGCGCGTGTTCCCGAAAACAAATCGCGTGCGGCGTCCCGGGCGAGCCCGCACAGCCCGCTTGCGCGGTCGTTCGCGATTCCCGCTTGCGTTTTCCTCCGGATCATCCCAACTAGTGGCACGACGTGTTCCGCGCGGAGCGGCAATCAGGAACTCCGTCACCACAATGCGGGGCACGACCACCCAACAGGAGGAGCCATGGTAAGTCGGCATCCACTGAAAGAGGGTCTGGTCGCTGGTGCACTCGGTGCCTGCGTCATTGCTGCCTGGACGTTCGCCGCCGATGCCCTTACCGACCGCATCGGGATGACCCCGGCGCTCGTCGGCAGTTGGCTGTTCAGCTCGTTCGGCGCCAGCGGCTTCGCCGTGAACGTGGCGGGATACCTGGTGAGCCTGTTTGTCGGAGTGATCACCATCGGCATTGTCGGCAGCTATGTCTACAACGCCTCGGAGGAGCGACCCTCGCGCATGAGGGCGTTCATTGCGCTCGCCATCGTGCTGGAGGCCGTCTTCCTCATGGTGATCTTCCTGGCGGCGCGAAGCGAACTCTTTGGGGCGGCGGCATGGGTATACGGCCTGGTCGGCAATGCCCTCGGTGCCTTCGCCATGGGGCGCTATCTCTGGCGCCGCCACCATCCGGAAGCCGCCTGGGATTGGAAGCAGGCGAACGACTCACATTTCCACGCCGGTCAGGAAAGACCGTTGTCCTGAACAGGATTCGCTCACGGGGAACCACCAACACGTCGAGTCTTCCGCTGGTCGCGCCGCGCGGACGCAAGAGACGCCCCTGATCGGGCGCCGACCTCGCTGCGGTAGCCGAGTCCCGCGTCGATCGGCCGAAGCTCGACCCCCGTGGGCATCCTGAGGGACTAGTGGGCTAGTAGACCAGTCCACTAGTCCCCATTGAACGGTGACCCGGAGGACTGCGTATTCGTAGGCTTGGGAGCACGTCCCCGCGCCCTCCTCCGAATCCCCCAGTTGATCGCATCTCGACGACTGATCGCAGCCTTGGCGATCGCCGCCTGTTGTTTGGTGCCCTCTCAGGACGGGCACGCACAGCCGTCCTCCAAAATCGCATCCTCGGTCAGGATCTCTGGACCGTCCCCGCGCATCGATGGCCGCCTGGATGATGCCGCCTGGGGCGCCGCGCGTCCGCTCGACGACTTTGTGCAGCTCCGCCCGGTCGAGGGGGGCACGCCATCCGAACGCACGATCATCTTTGTGATGCACGACAGCGAGGCGTTGTACGTCGGCGCCCGCCTCCTCCGCGCCAACCCCGGAGACATCTCGCGCACCGTCACGCGACGCGATGGCGGCGGGAACGCCGAGCGGCTCACGGTCACGCTCGACCCGCAACGAGATCGACGCACCGGTGTGGGCTACGTGATTTCCGCTGCTGGCGTGCGCTCCGATCACCGGCACACGCAGGATGCGCGCGATTCCGGGCGCGAGAGCCAATACGACCCGGTCTGGAGCGCCGACGCGGAGGTGACTGGCGACGGCTGGACGGCGGAGATGCGCATCCCGTTCTCGCAGCTCCGCTTTCCCCCGTCGGCCCGGCCGCAATGGGGTCTGCAGATCGAACGCTGGATGCCGGACCGCAACGAGGACGTGCAGTGGGTACTGATCCCGCTGAATGAGACGGGGTTCATTTCGCGGTTCGCGACGCTCGAAGGACTGGACGGCGTCCGCGCCGACCGTCCTATCGAACTCGTGCCCTACATCGCGGGAGACGCGACGCGGCGAGCCAATGCGACGGCGGCCAACCCGCTCGTGCACCCGTACGACGGTCGGGTGGGCGTCGACGCCAAGTTCGCCGTGGGTTCGAGCCTCACGCTCGACGCGACGATCAATCCCGACTTCGGCCAGGTGGAGGCCGACCCCGCAGAAGTGAACCTCAGCGCCTTCGAGACCTTCTTCGACGAACGCCGCCCGTTCTTTACCGAGGGGAGCGAGCTGCTGCGCGGGACCGGGGCGCAGTACTTCTATTCGCGCCGCATCGGCGCGCCACCGCACGTGTCCGTATCGGGGGACTTCATCGACATGCCGCGGTCGAGCACCATTCTGGGCGCGGCCAAGCTCACCGGTCGCCTGCCCTCCCGACTCTCGGTCGGCGGGCTCCTTGCGGTGACGGCGGCGGAGCACGGGCGGGCGCACTTCGTGGATTCCGCCGTGACGCAGCGTCTCGCCGTGGAGCCACGCACCGCGTACGCGCTGTTGCGCCTGCAGCAGGAGCTCGGCAGCCAGGCGTCCACGTTAGGCGCCGCAATCACCGCGGTGCGGCGGGACTTCAGCGGGGAGGACCGGCTGTCGTCGTACCTCCCGCGCGAGGCCTACTACGCGGGGACCGACTGGCGGCTCCGCTTTCAGCAGGGGAAGTACGCGATCTCCGGGTTCGCAGGGGTGAGCCACGTCGCGGGCGATACAGGGTCGATCAGCAGGGTGCAGAAAAGCAGCGTGCGGTTCTTCCAGCGTCCCGACGCGACGCACCTGACGTTTGATCCCGCCCGGCAGTCACTCACGGGATACACCGCATCGCTTCGTGCCGACAAGGACGCGGGCCGACACGTGCTGTGGGGTGCGCAGGTGACGGTCGAGTCCCCTGAATACGAGGTCAACGACTTCGGTCGCCTCGCCTCGGGCGACGACATCGAATACAACGCGGACCTCCAGTTCCGCGAGACGCAGCCCGGCGCGGTGTTCCGGAACTGGCAGCTCGGCTTCGAGACGCGCGGCGGCTGGAACTACGCCGGGATGCTGCTCTCCAACGTGTGGACCCAGAACACGTCGCTGACCTTCCGCAACTTCTGGAACGCGAACGTGCGCACCACGTTCGAGCTGCCGACCATCGCCGATCACCTCACGCGCGGCGGGCCCTACATGGCGAATGCTGGCGAGCGGCGACACGAGGCACGCCTCTCCTCGCCGTCGGGGGCACGAACGGGCTGGCGCATCGGTGGCTCCTACGCCCGCGACGAGCTGCAGGCGGTGCGCACGAGCGTCGGCGGGATGGTGACCTTCCGCCCGCAACCGCGCTGGTCGCTCAGCCTCGAGCCCAACTACCAGAAGGGCGCCGAGTCACGGCAGTACGTCACGCAGGTCGCGGGCGGCTCGAACACGTTCGGCACGAGGTACGTCTTCGCGTGGATCGATCGCACCACGATCTCGACGCGGATGCGCCTGAACTACGCGTTCTCCGCGGCCCTGACGCTCGAAGGCTACGCCGAGCCGTTCCTGGCGAGCGGCGTGTACTCACAGTTCGGGGAGCTCGCCGCCGCCCGCCGCCTGGACCTGCGCGCGTACGGCAGCGATGGCACGACGCTCGCGGTCGATGCCGACGGCAATCGCAACATCACCGACGGCCGCGACGCCTTCTCGCTCGGCAATCCCGACTTTCACGTGCGGTCGTTCCGCTCCAACGTCGTGATGCGGTGGGAGTGGAATCCCGGCAGCACGCTCTTTCTCGTGTGGCAGCAGAATCGGCGCACGAGCGAGTCCCTTGGCGACCCGGTCCGCTACTATCAGCTCTTTCGCACGGCGCGCGTCGCCGGTGATAATTTCGTGTCGCTGAAGGTGTCGTACTGGCTTCCGGTGCGCCTGTAGGGTTCGCCCGGGGCCCTCTCCATTGGAGTCGTCCATGACCACTGCGAAGCGAGCCCTGTTGGCGCTTCTCCTCTTGCCCGCCGGCGTCCTCGCCGCGCAGGCTCCCGACGTCTCCTCCACGCGCGGTGTGGTCGTGTCCACCTCCGGCATTGCGTCGGACATCGGGGCGGCGATCCTGGCGAAGGGCGGAAATGCGGTCGACGCCGCAGTGGCCACCGGCTTTGCGCTCGCGGTTACCCATCCGAGCGCCGGCAACATCGGTGGCGGTGGCTTCATGATTGTCCGACTCGCCAACGGCACCACCACGACGTTCGACTACCGAGAGAAGGCCCCGCTGCGCTCGACGCGGACGATGTACCTGGGGAAGGACGGCAAGATCGATCG
>JACMLI010000507.1 GCA_014379705.1 Gemmatimonadaceae bacterium | reverse complement strand
GCTCCGCGATCGTGCCTGAAGGTGCTCCCCGAGCACTGAGGTACGGCAGCTGCCTGACGACGAAGTTCGTGAGCAAGATCGCCGTGAGCGATGCTGCGGTGATCGCGAGCGGGAGGACGTGTCGACGGAGGATCTCGCGCCTGTCGTTCTTCGGCATCAACGGATTCATGGGAATAGCGCCTTCGGCGGGCACGAGGAGGTCGACGTATTCACCCGGGGCGTGAACCTTCCGGTCGCGGAAATCGCTGAGCGAGAGGCGCAGGATTGCGGCAATGGCTCCCAGGGCGAAGCGACGTCGTTCACCGCGGTCCGGAATGCACTCGAGTTCGGATACCATGCCTCGCACGAGTTCGCGATGGCGCGGCCCTGCGATGTCTGCCACGCGCTCGACGAGTCGGCCGAGCGTGAGGGAGGAGCGTGAGCGCACGATCAGGCCTCGCTGGTGCTGGGACGCCGGAGCCACGACGCCTGCGCGCGCTCCAGTACGTTGCGCGCCTGCACCCGACCCGTGGCCGTGAGCCGATAGAGCTGGCGCGGCGGTCTCCCGGGGAACTCGGATTCTTCCCACCGGGACTCGAGCCAGCCATCGTCGGTGAGTCGCGCGAGGAGCGGGTAAAGCGTACCGGACGAGAGTTCGGCGACCTTCATGAGGTCATAGCCGTAGCGCCAGCTCCGAGGCGCATCGAGAAACGCGTGGAGCGCGCGGGTCATGGTCCGGGTGAGCCGTTGCATGGAGCTTATTCTACATATAGCGACTTAGCGACGCAAGGGTCGACCCCGTGGAGCGGGGGGCGGCGCATCAGTCGCAATGCCCGATGGCCGGCGACCCTCGGCACGTGCCCGAATGCGCCAGATGTTCGTCTTCCCGGGGTTCACCCGTCGTGCCATCGCGGCGTTCGGCAGGCGCACCTGAATCGGGGCCGACCCGGAGATCTCACGGGTCCGTGACCTGACACGGTGGCGCGGGGCGTGCGAGGCGACAGTGCATCCCCGCGGTCCCCGCGGGTACCCACACGTGACTCATGCCTGACGAGACCAGAACAGTTGTCGTGATCGGCGCCGGCTTCAGCGGGGCGATGGTCACCGCGCACCTTCTCCGTCGCGAACACACGGCCCTGTTGCGCGTCGTGCTCGTGAACAAGTCCGGTCCGATTGCTCGCGGGGTGGCATACGGCACGCGGCAGTCGCGCCACGTGCTCAACGTTCCTGCAGGACGCATGAGTGCGTTTCCTGCGGAGGAGGACCATTTCCTTCGATTTGTCCAGGCGCGGGAGCCGGACACAACGGGCGGCACCTTCGTTCCGCGGTCGACCTACGGCGACTACCTGGCCAGCGTCCTCCATGAGGCCGCACAACGTGGCGGGCATGCAACGCTCACACACGTCCAGGACGAGGCGCGGCGCATCGACCTCGTGTCGGAAGACGGTCCGGCGCTCGTGACCCTGGCGAGCGGCCGTATCATCACGGCCGATCGGGTGGTGCTCGCGCTGGGCAACTACACACCCTCGAACCCGCCGCTCGCCGACGGCTCGTTCTACGAAAGTGCGCGCTACATTCGCGACCCGTGGACGCCGGGAGTCCTGCAGGACGTTCCGGCGGATCGTCCGGTCCTCCTCATCGGGACCGGGCTCACCATGCTCGACGTCGCACTCGACCTGTCCCAGGGGGGACGGACGGCGCCCCTTGTTGCCGTCTCGCGTCGCGGGCTCACCCCGCTGCCGCACCGCGATCACGGATCTCCTCCCTCGTACGGCCATCTTCCGCCCGATCTCGTGGCGGTGGAGCCCACCGCCGTCGCGTGCCTGCGCGCGGTGCGTCGGCATGTCCGGATGCTGGAGCGCGCCGGGGTCGATTGGCGCGAGGTCGTCGCGTCGTTGCGCCCCGTGACCGTTCGCTTGTGGAAGGCACTGCCCAATCGGGAGAAGGCCCGCTTCCTCCGTCACTTGCGCCCGTATTGGGACGTCCACCGGCACCGGGTGGCACCGGACCTCTGGCGCGCCTACGACGGCCTGCGCCAGTGCGGGGACCTGCAGGTGCGTGCCGGCCGCCTGGTGTCGATCACGGACGTCGGTGAGGACGTGTCGGTGGCGTTCCGGCCCCGCGGCCGTCGCGTCGCCGATGAGCTGCGCGTCGCCAGGGTGATCAACTGCACGGGCCCCGAAGGGGACGTGCGTGCGCTGCAGGATCCTCTGATCAACCAGGTCGTGGCCGACGGGCTTGCGCGCCCGGACGCGTTAGGCATCGGGTTGCAGGTCACCGACGACCTCGCGTGCATCACGGCCGACGGCCGGCGCTCGTCCGTCCTGTCGCTGGTGGGGCCGCTGCTCAAGGGTGCGTTCTGGGAAGCCACGGCCGTGCCGGAACTTCGCGTGCACGCCGCCACGGCGGCAGCGCGCTTGCATCGCGAGCTCGAGGCGTCCTTGCCTTCGCTCCGGCGAAGGCGGGAGCCTGGTGTCGTTCCCTCCCTGAGAGCCTGACGACGCGGGGCGGTGTCCTCCGGAGCAGTCCGGAGCCCCGTCTCGTGATGCCGTGGCATCCAGGCAGACGACACGAGGTCCCGGATCTGCGCTCGCCTTCGCTCGCTTGTCCGGGATGACGAGACGTTCGTCAGGGGACGACCTTCGCTGCCTCGAGACGCGTCGTCAGCGGCTTGCGGTCCCGCAGCCGTCGCGCCACGGCCTCCGTCTTGCGCATCACGCGCAGCAGGTTCCCGCCCATCACCTGCTTCACCTGCGCGTCCGTGTACCCGCGACGCAACAACTCGGCGACGAGGTTCGGGAACATCGAGATGTCATCGAGCCCCTTCGGGTGCTGCTCGAGCGAGCCGAGGTCGGCGCCGATGCCCACATGGTCGATGCCGATGAACGTGATGATGTATTCGATATGGTCGACGTACCGCTCCAGCGTGGTGCCGGGCACGTTGTTGATGTAGGCCCCGAACGCCGAATCGGCCTTCTGCGGATCGTTGCTGAACTGCACCCGAAGGCGCCGTTCGACCTCGAACACGTCGCGCATGAGGCGCGCCCCCGTGGAGTCGACGAACGCCGGGTACGCGTTCGCCATCACGACGCCATCCTTCTGCTTGACGAGCCGCAGGATCGAGTCGGGCACGTTCCTCGGGTGGTCGGCCAACGCCCGGACGGAGGAGTGGCTGAAGAAGAGCGGCGCCTCGCTGATGCGTGCGACGTCGCTCATCACGCCGTCGGACACGTGCGAGATGTCGACCATCATGCCCAGCCGGTTCATCTCGCGGACGACGTCCTCGCCAAAGGCGTTGAGGCCACCGTGCCTCGGGGCATCGGTGGACGCGTCCGCCCATGCGGTGGTGCTGCCGTGCGAGAGCGTCAGGTAGCGCACGCCTAACGCGTAGACCTGGCGGAGCATCCCGAGAGAGTTGTCGATCGCATGACCGCCCTCGATGCCGATGAGCGACGCGATCTTCCGTTGGCGGTGGATGCGGACGATGTCATCCGCCGTCGTCGCGTACGCCAGGCGCGGCGACCGCGCGATCATCCGGTGGATCATGTCGATCTGCTCGAGCGCCATCGTGCCGGCGCCCTTCCCTTCGTACGCCGACGGCACGTACGCTGCCCAGAACTGCCCGCCCACACCGCCCTTCACGGCGCGTGGGAGGTCGGTGTCGAGATCGGGAAGGCCCTTGTCCGGATCGTAGCGCTCGAGGTCATAGGCGGACCGCTGGTACGACATCCACGGCAAGTCGTTATGCGTATCGATGAACGGCGCCTCGCGCATGAGGCGACGCGCCCGCGGCAGGAACGAGTCCCGCGTCTGTGCCTCGACCACGAGCGGCGCGAGAAACACCGGGAGGAGGATCAACGGTCGAACCAACCGTGCCAGTCGGCGCATGTGCTCTCAATCCAGTGCTGAATGTTTTCTGCCATCGCCATGTGCGATGTGAGACCTGGGACGCGAGATGTCCGACCCGACGTCGTACCGGGGCGCCCTATGAGGTGGGTGGATTGAACGCCGCGTGCTGCTGCTCGACCCAGCTCTGGTGGTACGACGCGTCCTCGAAGGCCATGGCCGGCTTCGCCACCTTGAGCGGACGGAACGAG
>JACMLI010000506.1 GCA_014379705.1 Gemmatimonadaceae bacterium | reverse complement strand
CCAGTCGATCGGCGGAGACGCCATCGACGGGGACCATCAACTCGCGCTCACGGAGTACAGCTTCGTCGTCAGGGGCTGCCCGTCCTGAACCTGTCGGAACAGAGGTGGGCGGCATTTCCATCGGCGCAGGCGCCCTGGCCGGAGGAAGTGGCGTCAGGCCTCCCCCGCATGCTGCGAGGGCCAGCGGGAGCGTCAGCAGCAACCGTTCTCGCGTACGTCGCAGGAGAATTCCCCGGGGAGGGTGAGTGCGGGCACAGCCTCAAGCCGCGACCCAGGCGAAAGATGGGCCGCCGCAAGACGCAAGGAACCCCGCGCCTCCTTCGGCTGTACTGATCCGGTCGGCATCTGAACATCGCACCCCACGAGGCCATGCAGCGCCCGCAGACACTTCGTCGCCCTCGTGAGGGCCATCGCTTCGCGGCATTCTCGTGGAGCTCGTTTGTGGCGTGCGTGCCGGTGCTGCTCTCAGGATGCCTGGCCTTCGTGGGACCAGCCGATCGCGACACCGGGGTGCGGGACCTCGTCAAGGCGCGCGCCCTCTGGAATACCAACGGCGTCGCCGACTACGAAGTCGTCATGC
Source organism: Gemmatimonadaceae bacterium (assembly GCA_014379705.1). Classification (GTDB taxonomy): domain Bacteria; phylum Gemmatimonadota; class Gemmatimonadetes; order Gemmatimonadales; family Gemmatimonadaceae; genus RBC101. Next base: position 9,037 of record JACMLI010000506.1, on the reverse strand, counting down.
GGAAGGATTGCTTCTGCATTGGTGGCGGGGAGCGCTTCCTGTACACCGTTCGGAGTAACGCCGTGACGTCGGTCGTACGCCTGAGCACCGGGGCCGTGGATTCCCTCATGGCCGCGACGACCAGTGCGGCCCCCATCGAGCTCGCCTTTGATCTGCTCGACCGGGCCGTTGAGCACGGGGCGGCCCACCTCGAGGTGAGCTACGACAACCAATGGGGCTTCCCGCGCATGTTGTCGATCGACTTCTCGACGGGCGTGGCCGACGACGAGATCGACCTTCACCTCGAAAGCTTCACGGCCCTCAGTCGCTGATGATCGCCTCGGCCTCGATCTCGACCATCATGGCGGGATCGATGAGCTTCGAGACCTCCACCATCGAGGTCGCGGGACGAATCGCCCCGAAGACCTCTCCGTGGGCCCGCCCGACCTCTTCCCAACGCGCGATGTCGGTGACGTAAATGCGAGTGCGGACCACGTGGTCCAGTCGCGCGCCGGCCTGCGTGAGCGCCGAAGCGATGTTGCTGAGCACCTGCACCGCCTGGGCATAGGGATTGCCGGCCCCGACGACCACGCCGTTCGGACCGGTCGCAGTCGTGCCCGAGACATGCACCACGTTGCCGACGCGAATGGCGCGGGAGTAGCCGACGATCGGTTCCCAGGGGGTGCCGGAGGAGATGAGCTGGCGCATGGGGACTCTTTGGACGAGTGAACTAGTGGGCTAGTGGACTAGTGGGACTAGTGGGACTAGTGGCCTGGTGGGCCTGGGCCACCCGCCCACCACTAGTCCACTGAGTCCACTAGTCTACTCGCGCCCCCCTACATTCCCGGCATGAGCTTCGCTTACGCCCGCCCCGAGAGCTGGGAGAGTGCCGCCGCGCTCCTCCAGGACGCGACCTCGCAGCCACTTGGCGGTGGGACCGACCTCATTCCGCTGATCCGCGAGCACCAGCAATCCCCGACGCGCGTGGTCGACTTGCGTGGCATCGCCGAGGCCCGACGCATCGTTCGCATGGACGATGGCAGCGTGACCATCGGCGCCGCGGTGACGCTTCGAGAGCTCGCGCTCGACGTCACGCTCAGGGAGTCGTTCCCTGCCCTTTCCGAGGCGTGCCACGCCGTGGGCTCCTACGCATTGCGCGCGATGGGCACGTTAGGCGGGAACCTCTGCCAGCACGTGCGCTGCTGGTACTTCCGGCAGGGCCACGAGTGCCTGCGCCTCGGCGGCACGCACTGCTCGGCGCAGCGGGGAGAGAACCAGTACCACGCGGTCTTCCAGCAGGGGCCCTGCGTCGCGGTGCATCCGTCGGACCCGGCCGTCGCGCTCCACGCGCTTGAGGCGCAGGTGCACGTGCAGCGAGCGAGCGGTGCGCGCACGGTACCCATGGCGGAGTTCCTCGCCCCCTCGCGCGAGCGGCTCGACGCCACGACGGTGCTGGCGCCCGGGGAGTTCGTGACTGCCGTGACGATTCCCGCGCACTCGTCAGGCGGGGTTCAGCTGTACGAGAAGTCGATGCAGCGCGGGGCGTGGGACTTTGCCCTCGTGTCCCTCGCCGCGCTGCGTCGGCCCGACGGTGAGGTGCGGCTCGTCCTCGGCGGCGTGGCCAACACGCCATGGCGCGTCACCGATTCCATCGAGGAGGACCTCGCGTCCGGTGGACTGGCCGCCGAGGACATCGAGACGCTGGCGCAGCGCGCCCTGTACGATGCGACGCCCCTCGCGGGGAACGCGTACAAACTCGATATTGCCGCGGCGCTGTTGCGGCGGGCGATGGGGCGGCTCGTCACGTCCTGAACACGCCGGTCCTGCCACGTCCTCGAATCCAGGCACTGATCCATCCATGACCGAGAGTCGACGCGCCCGCGTCATGACGGCGCCCCACCAGCCCCTCGAGATCCGGGACCTTCCCCTCCCCTCGCTCACTGCGGGCGCGGCTCGACTCAAGGTCCTCTATTCCGAAGTGTGCGGGACCGACGTCCACCTGCATCACGGACGTCTGTCAGGCGTGCCCTATCCCATCGTGCCGGGCCACGTGTCGGTGGGGGAGATCGAGGAACTCGGCGGGCCCATCTCCGACGTCGAGGGCCGCGCGTTCCGACCTGGCGACCGCGTCACCTTCCTCGATGTGCACGAAACCTGTGGACGGTGCTACCACTGTCTCGTCACCCGACAGTCCACGCGGTGCCCGCATCGCAAGGTCTATGGCATCACGTACTCATCGCACGAGGGACTCCTCGGGGGCTGGGCAGAGGCCCTGTGGATGAAGCCAGGCGTGCACATGCTGCGGCTTCCCGAACATCTCGACGCCGAGTCGTTCATCGGCGGCGGGTGTGGCCTCGTGACCGCGATGCACGCGGTGGATCGGGCGGAGATTCGACTCGGCAACTCGGTCGCCGTGCTCGGCGTCGGTCCGGTTGGCCAATCGATCGTTGCGCTCGCCGCGCTCTCGGGAGCGGATCAGGTGATCGCCATCGGCGACCCGACCCCGCGTCTCGAGTTCGCTCGCCGTATGGGGGCGACGCATGCGTTCGACCTGGCGATCCCTCCATCCGATCGCACCACGGCCGTGCGTGACCTGACAAATGGGTATGGCGTCGACATCGTCATCGAAGCGAGCGGCGCCCCTGATGCCGTCTCCCAGGCGTTCGACATGGTCCGGGACGGCGGGCGCATCGTCGTCTGTGGTCACTACACCGACAACGGCGACGTGCGGATTCATCCCCACTGGCAGATCAACCGCAAGCACGTCGAACTCCGCGGCTGCTGGGGGAGCGACTTCTCGCATTTCCATCGCGCCCTGCGCGTGGCGGAGAAGCATGCCCACCACGTGCCGTGGCGCGAGATGGTGAGCCGGGCCTACGGTCTCCACGAGGCCAATGAGGCCCTGGCCGCGGTCGAGCGACGCGAGGTCACCAAGGCGCTCATCGATCCCTGGAAGCGTTAGGTCGCCCGGAACGCACCGCTGGCAAGGAATCCTGCCACGTCGCGACCGTCGACGACGAGCGGCTCGCCGGCCGGAAACGCATACGTCAGTCCGGTGACCGAACCGCGCGCCACGAGGGGGCCGGCTCCCGTGAACGCGAGGCCGACCGGCCGCTCAAGTGCCGGCGGTGGCGCGGACGGAGGTGGCGTGCGCGGCGTGTGCTGAAACTGCGCACGGAGGGCGGCTCGATTGCTTCCACAGCAGCTCATGGTTGTCGACGATGGAAGGTTGATGACACGTGGCAGCCTGGTCGCTCCTGCGGGGGCAGGAGCCCAGAGTCGTTCTCCCTACATGCCCCCATCGGACTTGGGGCGCAGCGTCACGCGCTCCAGCAGGCACGCTCCACCTGACGCGGCCAGCCAGACCACGAACAGTGCGACGGGCTCCGTGGTAACGAAGAAGGCAAGTGGGGCGGAGATCCAGAGGCTCAGGCAGTAAAAGCAGTCCATTGCCCGCCCCGCCACTGAATCTCCCAGGGCTTTTCGCAGCTTTACCACCAGGTCCCACGGCCCATCTTCCTCGACGAGCAGGTGCGTGAGCCGCCAGGTGGCAAGCGTGATCAGGAGAAACTGCATGTCGGCTGGTCGCGTGGTCGGGTGGAAACGACGTCGGGTAGCCGAGATGATTCTATGTGAGTCCGTTGCCTTTGCCATGACAATTTCATCGCACACAACCACCCGACTACCCGACTACCCGACCCTTACCCGTTCACCACCGACACCGACACCCCGGGGTGGGAGTAGATGAAGACCGGGTCGTAACTCCAGTCCACCAGGTGCCCATTGTCGCTCCCGGCGGGATTCATCGCCCGGCTATTGGCGATTGCGCTGAAGCCGTAGCACCCTTCGAGCGCTCCTGCGGCAAGGGCGTATCGACCGAACAGGATCTCGGAGTTGTCGTTCACGTCGGCGTGCCAGTGCGACGTGTGGTTCGGCGCGCTGCCCACCAGCGTGAACGAGCCCCCACCACAGCCGGACGAATAGATGTAGGCGTTGCGCAAATGCGCCGCGCTCACGCTCACCTCGAACTGCACCTCGATGTTCTGCGCGGGGCTGCCGCGGTGGATCACGGGGCAGGCGACGAGCAGGTTCCGGCTCGGCAAATCGAAGGCGGCGTCGGACTCGCCCACAAAGCGCCATGCCAGCTTGTTGTACGTCACGTTCGGCGCGGTGTTGTCGACCTGGATCGCGACGGGCGCCGAGGCGGATTGCGGGTTCTTCGCGCCATCGCCGACTTCGACCTTGAGCACGTTCTTCCCGATGCTGGGCGTCGGCCACTCGATGAGCATGCGCGCGGGGTGCCAGTCGGCAGGATTCGCGAGCACGGTGTACCAGCCGTCGGCCGGCGTCTCGATGACGGGGGCTCCGCCACCGGCCGGATGCAGGACGCGGGGCAAGTTGGTCATCGGGGAGAACGTCGCGCCGTTGTCGGTGCTGCGCAGCACGCGATAGAACACGGCCCCCGGCAGGTTCACGCAACCGTAGAGCTGCAGCGTGCCGCAGAACGGGGTCTTCGCCGGCGGACGCGGGCCGCCCGGCTGCGGACGGTTTGGTCGCGTGGCGTAGCCTTCGACGTTGTCGAAGTACGAGATGTCGTCGAGCGGGTGCAGTCCGGCAAAGATGATCGCCGGCACGTTGCCGCACGGGACCACGGGGACATCGCACGCCTGCGAGGCGATCGCGAGGTCGTTGGCGACGAGCGTGACGTCGGGGATCGCGCCCGAGTTCCAGCGCACGTCGAAGTAGCCCTCGGCGTAGATCACTTCCTCGTCGCCGTCACCATCCACGTCCTGCGTGACGCGGAACGTGATGTCGGGAACGTCGACGATGAGGTGCCACTCGGGGATGAACACGTCGCGGCAGCGAAGGAACGGGCCGATGTAGCGACGCGGGTCGAAGTTCTGCAGTTCCTTGCTGCTGCGCTGCAGGTGCAGCCCGACCGCCGAGCGAATGCTCTCGGCCGCGTCTATGGTTCGTTTCCCCCCTGTGACATCGACCGTTTGGCTCAGCGCCTTGCGGAACTCCACGGGAAGCGGCGGTGGCAGCTCGTGCTCGAAGGCACGGGCGTTGGCGACCGCCTCGAAGTCCGCCGTGGGCGCGCCAAACGAGCGCGACTCACTGAGCCTGACGAGTCGATCGGTGAGTCCGCGCGCGCCGTCGCCGATGAGGGCCTGGAGCGTGTTGGCGGGCAATGCGGCGAGACGGCTGAACGGTGCCGGATCGGGGCCTGGCCGCGGACCCGGCGGGAATGGCCCGCGCTCGGGGATGGTCGGGTCGAACTGCAGCAGGTCCTTGAGGCTGGGCCGCGTGAAGATGTCGGGGAAGCAGATGCGCGTCTTGCGCCACTTGAGGATCCAGTCGATCTCGAAGCGCGGGATCCAGACGCAGAAGTTGCCGCAGCGATCGGTCTTGACCGTCGCGAGCGTCTCGCGATGGCAGAGGAACGGGAAGAACCAGCCCCACTGCCAGTTGGCGGGGAAGTAGCTGATCAACCCGCAGTCGGTGTCCTCGACGTGCACCGTGGCGAACGGCACCGGGTACGACTGCCCGGTGACGGGATCCTTCTTGACTACACGTCCGCAGATACGACGAAAGAGCAGGAGTCGGGCGTCGACCTGCCAGCCGAACTTGTCACGGATCTCCGCGACGGTCAGTCCGACGAACAGGTCCTTGTCGATGCCTGCAAGGGCACCCAGGCGCGTGGCCTGGATGCTCGTGAGCTTGCGCTGGTCGGGAGCGATCTCGTCCCCGCGTCCCCGTGCTGTCTTCCCCATGACACTCTCCGGTTGCCGTTGTGGCTTCGAGTCTAGGCTCGCCGGAAGGGGCAGGACACTCGGTCAACTACGGGATTCAGCTGGGGCCGATGTGATGTTGGTCACCGTACACGGGGGCTGGTGCTGGTTTCTGATGCGCCGGCGCTGCTGCTGGTTGCTGGACCGGGACTGGCTGGGGTGGAGACGGAGGGCGGGATACGCCTAACGATCCTGGCGTGCGATGGAGAAGGTGAAGGGTTGCTGCACGAGTTGCCTCACGATGCGGCCGTCCTGGCCGGCAGGCGTGGCGGGAGAGCCGGGGAGTGCGAGCGTGAGAACGATCAGGGAGTCATGGCACGTGGTCCGTGTCGCGTTGACGGTCGATCAACAAGCGGAGCTCCGCGAGCTGCTCCGGGGAGACCTTCCGGGCCTCGACGAGGTGGGTGAGGAGCCCGTCGTGGCTTCCGGCAAAGAAGCGATCGATCAGCCGCTGCAGCGCACCCTCGCGGGCATCGTCGCGGGCGACGACGGCGAAGTAGCGATGGGCCCTGCCCTCCCCCCACCGGCTGACCGCCCCCTTCGCCTCGAGGTTGCGGAGGATGGTGAGGACCGTGGTGTAGGCGAGGCTGGTTCCAACCGCTTCTCTCACCTCGGCGACGGTGGAGGGGCCTCGTTCCCAGAGCACGTCCATGAGGTCGTGCTCTCGTTTCCCCAAGTTGACCGGCATGGCCTTTCCGGTTAAGTGCTATTGCCATAGTAGTACTATCAGAAGACTCAAATTGTCAACTAAGTACTTAGTAATCATGCCAGGCCGGTCGCAGATCTCCTTGATGTCCTATGAACTTAGTAGATGCGGAAGGAATTGACTTCACGCGTGTCATGTCGAGACGGAGTTTGAACCAGATTGCCGATACATGGTTTGACTCACCCATGTAAGTGACTATTCGATAGTGGGATACGCCAGCACGCTCACAGCACATGGCCCGCCATCGGCGGACAATGAATTCTACTATGCTGCTAGCATCAACCCCTATCTGTAGTCTTCGCGGACGGGGGCAAAGACGTCGACAACCCAGCACGGCGTCAGCGTTCGCCCACCGTGCGGCACCCCGCCAGGTATCAACGCCAAGCTCCCCGGCTCGAGAACGGTGGTCTCGTCGCCGATGGTGAACTCGAACCGACCCTCGATGACGCAGGTGATCTGCTCGTGCGGATGTTCGTGCATCGGCACCGTCGTGTCGGCGTCGAGTCGGATATCGCCGATAGTCATTCGCTCGGCGTGCGCGTATCGGCCCCGGATGGCAGCACCAAAAAGAAGGCGCTCGGGAATGGCGGAGAACCTGGTGAAGGGCATTTGGGACGAGATGGGCGAGGTGGACGAGCTGGACGGAGGTGGTCACCAAACTTGGCCGAACTCGGCCGGTGCCGGATAGCGCGATTATGCTGCGCAGGCTGAGAAAACGACGCTAGGCTCCGGCCGTCGCCGGAGCGACGGGGGTGGTAACCATCTCGTCCACCTCGTCTCCCAGCACCCGTCCACCCGTCAATCCCGTCCACCCGCCCATAAACGCACACATTCGTTGACTTAGTCCGTTAACCCGACCAATTTTCTCCCCATGATCGACTCGCGTCAGCTCCACGGATTCAAGGGCCCAAAGGCTGACGTTCTGGCAACGCTCAAGCAGGCTCAACCCCTTACTACGGGCGAGCTTGCGGAGAAGTTCAGAGTCACGCCCAATGCGCTCCGCCGCCACCTCAAGGATCTCGAGGCCGACGGCTTTGTCGCCTACCAGCGCGAGAAACGCGGCGTCGGACAGCCAGTCTTCGCATACCGCCTCACGAGCAACGGCGAGCGGCTCTTCCCGAACTCCTACGAAGAGGCGCTCTCCTCTGCCCTCGAACTGATCCGCACGCGCATCGGTTCGGATGCGGTCGTCGAAGTCTTCCGGAAGCGATGGGAAGCCATCGCCGTGCGGGCCAAGCCTGAACTCGACGGTCTCCCGCTTCAGGAGCGCGCGCAGAAGCTCGCCACGATCCTCAGCTCACTCGGCTATATGGCCGAGATGAGTGGCGGCGACGGGTCGATCCTGCGCGAGAACAACTGCACCATCCGCGCGATCGTGGACCAGTTCCCCGAGGTCTGCGCCGCCGAAGAGCAGTTCATCCAGGACGTCCTTGGCGCCGATGTCACGCGCCACTCGCACATCGCGAAGGGCGCCAACTGTTGTGAGTACTGCATCGCCGAGCGGCCCGATCACTCCGCCGATGCACCCCAAGCCCCGACCGGGCTCACGCACCGGTTGCAGGAGACGAAATGAGCACTTCTTCCATCGAGCAACTGGTCTCCAAGGAGTACCAGTACGGATTCAGCACCGACATCGAAGCGGACACGATCCCCAAGGGCCTCAACGAGGACGTCGTTCGCGTCATCTCGGCCAAGAAGAACGAGCCCGCGTTCATGCTCGAATGGCGCCTCAAGGCGTTCCGACGCTGGCAGCAGATGGTGGAGCCCAGGTGGCCCAACGTGAAGTACGAGCCCATCGACTACCAGGGGGTCTCGTACTACTCCGCGCCGCGAACCGCCAAGCCGTTAGGCTCGCTCGACGAGCTCGACCCCAAGTTGCGCGAGACGTACAACAAGCTCGGCATTCCGTTGAACGAGCAGAAGATGCTCGCCGGCGTCGCCGTCGATGCAGTGTTCGACTCCGTCTCGGTCGGCACGACGTACAAGGCAGAGCTCCGCAAGCACGGCGTCATCTTCTGTTCGTTCGGCGAGGCGGTGCAGGAGCACCCGGAGCTGATCGAGAAGTACCTCGGCTCCGTGGTCCCCTACAGCGACAACTACTTCGCGGCGCTCAACTCGGCCGTGTTTTCCGATGGCTCGTTTGTGTACGTGCCGAAGGGCGTGCGCTGCCCGATGGAGCTGTCGACGTACTTCCGCATCAACGCCGCCGACACCGGCCAGTTCGAGCGCACGCTCATCATCGCCGATGAAGGCGCGTACGTGAGCTACCTCGAGGGATGCACGGCGCCCAAGCGCTCGACGAACCAGCTGCACGCGGCGGTCGTCGAGATCGTGGCGCTCGACCACTCGTCGGTGAAGTACTCGACGGTGCAGAACTGGTACGCGGGCGACGAGAACCAGCTTCACGCGGCCGTCGTCGAGCTGGTCGCGCACGACAACGCCCAGATCAAGTATTCGACCGTCCAGAACTGGTACGCGGGCGACGCTGAAGGTAAGGGCGGCATCTTCAACTTTGTCACCAAACGCGGCAAGTGCGCCGGTGTCAATTCGAAGATATCCT
>JACMLI010000505.1 GCA_014379705.1 Gemmatimonadaceae bacterium | reverse complement strand
GCGCGGCCGGCGATGGCTTCAACATCGTGTGGGCGGGGACGGTGCCGGTCGGCCCTGGCCTGTGGGCGAGCCTCAATGTGCCGCCGACGCCACCCCTTCTCCAGTTAGGCGGGCTGGTCACGCCGTTCTTCATGCGCAGCGGCAGCCAGTTCCGTCCGGCGCCGCCGCCGGCCTGGAACTCCCCGGCCTTCAATGAGGCGCTCGCCGAGGTTCGCCGCATCTCCGACACGCGGACGGCATCGCAGGACAGCATCGCGAAATTCTGGGCGATCCCGACGGGAGGTCTCATCGTGGGACACTGGAACACCACGGCGCTCGGCCTCATCGCGCAGGCGCGGATGGGTGAGCGGGCGGCTGCCCACGCGCTGGCCCTGATGAACACGGCCGGTCAGGACGGGCTGATCGCTTGCCACGATGCCAAGTACGTCTATTGGCTCCTCCGGCCCTCGGGCGCCGATCCAGCCATCAAGCTCTCGGTGGGGCTGCCGAACCACCCCTCGTACCCGTCGAACCATGCCTGCATCTCCGGTGCGAGCGCCCACATCCTGGGCAAGCTCTTCCCCGACGCGCGGGAGCGCATGCAGGCCAAGGCGAATGAAGCGGCGATGTCGCGGCTGTATGGTGGCATCCACTACCGCTTCGACGCGGACGCGGGCCTGGAGATCGCCCGTCGCATTGCCGGCCTCGCGATCGACATCGACCGGCAGGGTGGCCTCAAGCGGATCGTCAACTGACCTGATGCACTACGTCACGGCAGCCGGTATGCATCGCACCCGGCTGCCGTGTCGTGGCGCCACCTACTCGACGACGAGGGAGAAGCGGATCGCGCACGCGACCGAATGAAGCCGCGTGATCATCGGGCCGTGGCCTTTGCTTCGGCATCGATGTCGCGTTCCCAGTCCGTGAGCATCCGCCGGAGCCGGAGCGCGACGTCCTGCCGACGATTGGCGAGGTCGTCGCGCTCGCCGAGGTCGCGTCGCACGTTGTACACAAACGTGTGCGTGCCGTCGACAATGAGCTTCCAGTCGCCACTGCGCACCGCCTTCTGCAGGCGATTGCCCGCCGCGGTACGCCAGAAAAGCGTGCGCTCGATCAGAGGGGTGCGACCCTCCATCACGGGAAAGAGGTTCACGCCCTCCAGGCGTGTCGCTGCCGGCACCGGCGTGCCCGTCACGGCGAGGACAGACGCGGTGAGGTCCATCGTGATGCCGACCTGGGGAGAAACCTTCCCGGCGGGGATCCGGCCGGGCCAGCGTACGATCGCGGGAACGCGAATGCCGCCCTCCCACACGGTCCACTTGCGGTTGAACAGCGGCGCATTGTTCGAGAGCCACTCGCCGCCGTTGTCATTGGTAAAGATCACGATCGTGTTCCGGGCCAGCCCAAGGCGATCGAGCGTCCGAAGGATCTCACCCACTCCCTGGTCCACGCGCTCCACCATCGCCACGTAGTCCGCCCGCGTGCTCGTCGCCGAGTCTCCGGGCATCAGGTGGCGTGCGCTGCCGATCGCTACCGACGGCTTGCCTGGTACCTGATAGGGCCAGTGCGGGGCATTGTAGGCGACGTCGATGAAGAACGGACGCGACGCGCTGCGTTCGATGAACTTCATGGCGCGGTCGGTGATCAGGTCCGTCATGTAGCCGGTGACCTCGACCGGCTTGTCATTCTCCCAGAGATCGGGGCGGCCATCACTGCCGCGGTGCGTGTAGTAGTCGTGGTATCCGCTCTTCAGGCCGAAGAAGTAGTCGAAGCCATGCGCGGAGGGACTCAACTCGGCCTTGTACCCGAGGTGCCATTTCCCGACCAACGCTGTTGCGTAACCGCCGGTCCGCAGGAGCTTCGGTAGCGAGTAATCACTCGCCATGAGTCCGCGATCTCCTGCCGCCTCCTCGCTCGGCAAGGCAACTTCGAGTCCGTAGCGCTGCTGGTAGCGGCCGGTGATCAGCCCCGCGCGGGTCGGCGTGCAGAGAACACCGTTGGAATAGAAGTCCGTGAAGCGCACTCCGGCGCGCGCGAGGGCGTCGATGTTGGGCGTGCGCACGTCACGGGCACCGTAGCTCCCGAGGTCCGCCCACCCCATGTCGTCGGTAATGATCAGGACGACGTTCGGGCGCGTGGGCGTGGACCCCTGCCCGTCGAGTCGTGACGGTACCCACAATGAGGCAATGACGAGTGCGACGGCAAACCGGCAAGGCATCGGCGTTCTCCAGACCCCTCGTGGTGATCGCCAGAAGCTACAGTCGCGCGGCGCGTGTCAGGAACTCGCGTGTGGCGGGACGCGGTGAAGACGTGTTCGAACACTGGGCAGCTTGCCCGCCGCTTGCCCCGCTCGTAGGATGGCGACTCGCCCACCCGTCCCCACCATGCCCCTGCACGCCACGATCAGCCGTTTGCTGACGAGGATCCACTGCCCCGTGCCCTCGGTCCGCGCGCTGGGCGTGGCGTGTACAACCTTCGGGCTGGCGTCGTCGCTTGCCGCGCAATCGGGAAGTCCGCGGAAGGCCCCGGCCAGCGACGTGATCACGATCGCGCGGATGAAGGCGGACCTCGAGTTCCTGGCGGGGGACGGCTTGCGAGGTCGCCTGACAGACACCCCGGAGAATGCGATCGCGCTCGACTGGGTCAAGGCGCGCTTCCAGTGGCTCGGCCTCAAGCCGATGGGGGCCAATGGCACGTACTTCCTGCCCTACGGCCTCTCGATCGGCGCGCTGGGGAACGGCGCGAACGAGCTCACGGTCACCCGGGGCGCGGTCTCGTCGCGCTATGGCCTGACGACCGGGTTCCATCCCCTCCGCTTCAGCGGCTCGGCGTCGGCGACGGGGGACCTGGCGTTTGCGCACTTCGGCATCGCGGCGGCTCCGCTCGACTACAACGATCTTGCCGGCGACGTACGGGGCAAGGTGCTCCTCGTCCTCGAGCACGAGCCTGGAGAGTCCGACACCGCGAGTGCCTTCGATGGCGTGGTCACCTCCGAGTACGCGAACCCCCTCAAGAAGGCGCTCGCCGCGCAGGCGCGCGGGGCGGTGGCGGTGCTCTTCGTGACCGACGTGCAGAACCACGATGGGGCATCGTCATTCGAGGCCGCCTCACGAGGGTACTGGCCCGCCCAGCCTCCCCGACTCCTCCCCTACACACTGGCAGCATGGGCCGACCGGCTCACGATCCCGGTGGGCCAGCTGGCGGTGCCCCTCGCCGACAGCCTCCTGCGCCTCGCCGGGAAATCCCTCGCCGAGCTCGCGAAGGCCGCCGAGACGTCGCGGGGGTCGGCGCCG
>JACMLI010000066.1 GCA_014379705.1 Gemmatimonadaceae bacterium | reverse complement strand
TCAGACTCCATCCTCTTGCGGTCAGACTCCAAGCCGAGGTCCTCTTTGAGTCTGACCCCAAGCCCTTTCCAATCCCATTAGCCAGGCCCTCTTGGAGTCTGACCCCAAGCCCTTTGGAGTCTGACCCCCAGGCCTTTGGAGTCTGACCCCAAGGCCTTTGGAGTCTGACCCCAAGGCCTCCCTGACCCCAAGGCCTCACGAGACGACTCGGGGTCCGGCCTGCGTCGGAGCGGCGACTTGCCGGGAACAGCTATCGTGGCTTCGCCAGGCTCAGCGCGTAGCGGAACAGGTTGTCACCGAGGCGCGTCGCTGCCGGCTTCGCGTTGTAGTTGTCGAAGCGCGTGCAGCCGAGGATCATGTGTCCCTGCTGCCAGGCGGCCTCCACGATGATCGGGTTCTTCTTCCCGCCTGGCAGCCTCGCGAGGACCTTCCACTCCTTCGCCGGTTCGACAAACGAGCAATTGCCGACAAACGCCCCGTTCGACGACGCGAGGTCCTCGATCTTGTCGTTCGGGAAGCCCTGGAAGAGCGGGTGCTTGCGATCGACGATGCGTCCCTCGAGGGCGTACTCCCCAATGAAAATGTCGTACGGCGACCACGCCTTGCTGAACCCGTCGACCTTGGGGTTGAGGATCACCAGCACGCCACCCTGACCCACGTAGTCGCGGAAGGCCGGGCCGTTCAGGTCCTTGAGCCGATACAGGTTGTCGATGACGATGACGTCGTACGCCAGCAACCCCTCCCCGCTCACCTGCGTCGTCAGCTTGACGAACGGGACCTGCTGGCTGGCCAGGATGGTCGCGCCGAACGAGCCGAGGTCCCCGCTCACGATGCCGACGGTGGGGGGCTTGGCCTGGGCCATGAGGTCGCGACCGGCAGCCAGCAGCACGGCCAGTCCAACGCGTCTCCACGGGTGCACGGATCTCGCTCCTCCTCGGGCGACCAGCGCTGCAATCTCGCAGCACGCAAGGGCGATCGCCATGCACCGTCCGGGCCTTGCTGGTCGCCAACCGCGCTCCCAGCTTTCACGCCATTCGACTTGAAGCGAGGCCTGGGGCTTGGAGCAGTCGCACACATCCTTTTCGGTTTCCAGCACCGACGACCCGTTCGCGCAGTTGCTGCAGCAGGTCAAGGACGCCGCCGAGGGGATCTATGACGTGCTCGGCGAGATCGGGCGGAGCAGCAGCGGAAACGTCGTCTACCTCGCCCGGGAGCTCGAGAGCGGCCACCTCCTCGCGCTCAAGCTTATCCGCGCCCCCACCCGAGGGGCGGGGGAGTTCGACCTCAACGTCGTCCGCACCCTTGACGCCACGGTCCCAGGCCTCGAAAACCGCTGTCCCGAGTGCCAGCAGGTCCTGCCGGATTGGGAACGCTTCTGCTTCCATTGCGGCGCCGACCTGACCACGGGCGCCTTCCGGCCGAGCGAAGACGAGGCGACGACTCTCCTCGCCGCCGTGCGCGAGGCCACCGTGGGGCAGTACGACATCGTGGGCAAGATGGACCGGTCCGACGGCGGTGGCATGGTCTTCTTCGCCCGCGACCTCGCGCGCAGCAAGATCGTCGCCCTTCGACTGAAGAAAGACGTTGGCGCCGGTGACGAGGAGGTCTACTCGATCGGCGAGACGCAGGTGTTGCGCCCCCTCGCCGCCGAGCTGGCCGCGACTCAGATGGCGCCCCCGGCCATGCGCGAGGCGCTCCGCACGCCACCGATCGTGCCCACGTCACCACCTCCGGTCGCTGCCGCCGCACAAATACAGCCCGACTACCTGGCCACAGTGCCGGGCAACCGCGGCCGACGCACCTGGCTCATGGCCGGAGGAGCGCTCACCCTCGTAGCCGTGATCGCCGTCGTGGTACTTACGAGCGACTCCGATTCGATCGACACGCCGGCTGCGACGACGCAGGCGGCACCGCCACCAGGCCCCGCTCCGGACACCACAACCGCCGCGGTGGTCACGGCACCGCCCCCGGCGCCAGCACCTGTACCCGCAACACTGCCGGATTCCGGTGTGGTAGTGTTCGCCGGCACCATGCCGGCAGGCGCCCGCATCACGATCGATGGGCGTACGGTGCGTCGCTGGCCAGTGCGCGTTGGTCCCGGTGCGCACCAGATCGCGCTCACCGCCCCCGGGTACGAGGCGGCACGCGATCGCCTCACGGTCGCGGCGAATGACACGGTGCAGTGGCGGCCCACGCTCGTCGCCCAGCAGGTCCCCACAACGCCCGCGCCCATCAACCCGGCGCCAGCGCCCGCCCCCGCACCCACGGCACGATTGACGTGCGCACGTGCCGTGGCCCGCAGCGACTGGGAACAGGCCGCGTCGTTATGCAGCACCGAGGCCGAAGCCGGTGGCACCGAGGCGCAGCGCCACTACGGTGAGCTCCTCACCGCTGGGCACGGCGTCACGCCCAACGCCACCCAGGCGGCTACGTGGTTCAGCAAGGCCGCGACCGCCGGGGATCGCGAAGCGCAGCTGCAGATGGGCCTCATCTATCGCGCGGGCACCGGCGTGCGCCGCGATGACAAACAAGCGGCAGCCTGGTTCCGCCAGGCCGCCGAAGGCGGGTCACCGACGGGCATGATGGAGTACGCGGTGATGCTCGACGGGGGGCGCGGCGTGCCACGCAGTGACGTCGAGGCGGCGCAGTGGTTCCGAAAGGCCTCGGACGCCGGGAACGCCGTGGCGACGCGTCGGCTCGGACGCCTGTATGAGCGCGGCGAGGGCGTGCCGAAGAGCGAGACCGAGGCCGCAGCGCTGTACCGTCGCGCGGCCGACAAGGGGGACGCCGAGGCGCAGTACCAGCTCGGTCGCTACTACAAGGACGGCAAGGGCGGACTCGCAAAGAGCGACGCGTCAGCCGCCGACTGGTTCCGCAAGGCCGCGGCGCAGCAGCACCCCGCCGCGCGCGACGAACTGCGAAAGCTCGGCGGCCCCTAGAAGCTGTACTCGAGCCCCCCGGTCCACGCGAAGTTCGGCTGCAACCCGCCCTGACGGAGCGGAATCAGCGCGTTGGTGACGAAGTTGAGCCCCGGACGCAGCCCGAACTTCGCCCCGATCGAACCCGACGCGAGGTGATCGCGACGGTCCGGAAGGTTGATCGGCCGGACCACGCGCACCGCGGCTGCCGGCCCGACGAGGGCCGAGATCGGGATGGGATCCGGGAACTCGAGGGCGCCATCGCCCAGCTGCCAGCTCGTGATGACGTCGAGCGCCAGCGTCACGTTCCGCGTCATCAGGTGGTCGAAGCCGGCGGTCGCCAGGATCGCATTCGTCTTCGAGACGCCACCGCGGTGCTGCACCCCCGCGTTGACGTGCGGCGAGAACGCCCCACGTCGCAACGAGCCCACGGCCATCACGCTGTAGCTCGCGCTTCCCGCGCCCAGGAAGTCTTCGCTCTTGCCCGTTGGGAGTCGCACGTCACCGAGCACCGCCAGCGTGCTGTTCGCATTCGAGACCAGCGCCGCCTTCACGCGAAGCGCGATGTCACCGATGCCGCTCGCCGAGCCATCGGCGCCCGATGTCGCGCGCAACTGCGGGTTCTGCGCCGTGCCGAAATGGTGCGGCGTGGGATTGGAGAATGGCACGATCTGCGCCTCGCTCGTGCCGCTCAAGCTCGCCGACACCAGCGGGAGCGCCACGCTCACGTCGAGCTTGTCGGTCAGGCCGTAGCTCAACACCGGCGTGATCGCCGTGACGGCAAGGGACAGGTCCGTGCGCACCTCGATCACGTCGCTCTCGAAGTCGGGCACGCCGTGTCCATCGTCCCCCACGTCCTGGTGCGGGAAGGTGAACACAAGCCCGGAGAGTGGCACGCCGCGTAGGGAGCGATACGAAAGGCGCGTCACCGGCGCCGAGAGCAGCACGCGGCCGCGTCCGAGCGTCTGCCCCCGCTCGGCGAAGATCGGGCCCGAGGACGTGGCGGTGCGCACAGGGAGTCCGTTGGCGCCCCGTCCCCAGATCGCGCCGCCCGAGGCGGCACTCAGTGGGAGGTTTGCAATGCTGATGCCGATCGCGTCGGTGAGGAGGCCGATGAGGTTGATGCCTCCGGTGACCACGGCAGGATTGTAGTGCTCGCCGTGACCGCTGCCGACGTCGAGGCAGACCGAGACGTTGCACCCGCTGCCGAACCGAAAGAGGTCACCGACCTGGTCGCGCAGCGTCTGTGCGGGCAGGCGCGTGGTCGTGGCGACCAGCGAGAGGACGAGCAGTGCGTTGCGCATGTATTCCCTAGTTGTTCAGGGCGCCCTGGCGAATCCAGGCCTTGATGACGGTGAGGACGGAGGCGGCCTTGGTGCCGCCGGTGTGAGCCTGGAGGCCGCTGTTCTTGCGCCACATCAGGTTCGCCGTGGTGCTCGAGTTGATCGAGTCCCCCGGGATGACGAAGCGCTGGCTGGGATTCAGCAGCGTCACGTACACGGTGCCGGCCGGTTGCGACATCACGGGACTTTGCGCGTTGTGACATCCGGCGGTGGAGCACCCGCCCTGCAGGTACGGGTAGATGTCGCTGGTGAACGAGACCGCGACGATGCCGGTGTAGGTGATGGGCACCGAGCCTGGCACCGGTGCCGACGCCACCACGCTGTTGTAGACGCTTTGTGGGGTCCCGCTGCCGTTGAAGGCCGCGATCAGCCACGACCCTAACGTGGCAGTGCCTGCCGCGTTGGTCGTCACCGTCGCCGGGCTGATCGCGCTCTGCCCG
>JACMLI010000504.1 GCA_014379705.1 Gemmatimonadaceae bacterium | reverse complement strand
CGGCCCATGACCGCGACGCGGGCTCCCGCGGCGGCGAGTCCGCGCGCGATGGTGCCACCGATCACGCCGTAGCCCCCGGTCACCACGATGACGCGGTCCTCGAGGCCGAAGTTCGCGGCGGCGCTCATTCGCTGTGCATGTGTTGGTCCCTCATGACGGCGGGGTGAGGCCTTCCCAGAGTCCCTGCAGGTACATGGCGCCAAGGGCGCGGTCGTGCAGGCCGTAGCCGGCGCGCCCCGTCTCGCCCCAGATCATCCGGCCATGGTCCGGACGCATCGGCCCGGTGAATCCCGTCTCGCGCAGCGCGAGCAGCACCGCGCGCATGTCCACATCGCCGAAGCGCGAGGGATGTGGAGTCTCCACAAAGCAGTGATGACCCGTGACCTTGACGTTGCGGCAGTGGGCGAAATGGATGCGGCCCTCGAGCGCGCGCACCATCGCCGGCAGGTCCCTTCCCGGCGATGCGCTTAACGACCCGGTGCAGAAGGTGATCCCGTTGGCCGGCCGGTCGACGAGCGACGTGACGCGTTGCAGCGCTGCGAGGTCCCGCACGATGCGGGGCACGCCAAGCACCGGCCACGGGGGGTCGTCGGGATGCAAGGCGAGCTTCACTCCCACCGACTCGGCCACGGGGACCACGCGATCGAGGAACCACGCGAGGTGTTCCCACAGCGCGTCGTCAGGGAGCGCGCGATATGCCGCCAGCAGCGCGGCGAGTGCCGGACCGTCATAGGTGTCGGCCCACGCCGGGAGCGTCCGGAGGCCGCCGGACAGGTCCATGGCATCGAGCACCTCGTGGTCGAAGGCGAGGGTCGTCGATCCGTCGGGCATCACGCGCGCGAGGTCCGTGCGCAACCAGTCGAAGATCGGCATGAAGTTGTAGCACACCACGCCGATCCCGGCTTCGCCCACGTGCTGCAGGCTCTCGCACCATGCGTCGACGGCGCGGTCACGGCCGGCGCGCCCCAGCTTGATGTCCTCGGACACCGGGATGCTCTCGATCACGGTCACCGTGAGGCCCGCCTCGTGCACCGTGTCGCGCACGCGCGTGACGGCGTCGAACGGCCACGCTTCTCCGGGCGCGCGATCGTGCAGCGACGTGACAATGCCCTCGACGCCCGGCACCTGCCGGATCTTCGCCAGGGTGACGGCATCGCTGTCGCCAAACCACCGAAAGGAGAGTTGCATGTTACCAGCAGTGGTGCACGAGCGAACGCACATGCCGGTCGTAGACCTCGCGGACCGCGGCCATCACCTCCGGGCGCAGGGGCTCAAGATGCGCCGCACGAACGTTCTCTTCCACCTGTTCGGCGCGGCGCGCCCCGGGAATGGCACACGTGATTTCGGGGTGCGACAGGATCCAGCGCAGGGCGAGCTGGGTCATCGTTTCCCCGGGAGACACCAGGGGGCGCAGCGCCTCCACGGCACGAAGCCCCGTCTCGTAGTCGACGCCGGAAAAGGTCTCCCCGCGATCGAAGGAGGCCCCCGTGCGGTTGAACTGGCGGTGATCGTCGGCGGGAAACGTCGAGGTTGGGCTCATCTTCCCCGTGAGCATGCCTGACGAGAGCGGGACCCGCGCGAGGATCCCCACCTGTCTCCGGGCGGCTTCGCGAAAGAAGAGTTCCGCGGGCCGCTGGCGGAACATGTTGAAGATGATCTGCACCGACTGGACGTTCGGGTACTCGATCGCCTTCAGTGCCTCCTCGACGCGCTCGACGCTCACGCCATAGAAGCGGAGCTTTCCCGCCACCACGAGGTCGTCGAGGATGCCGAACACCTCGGGCATGTAATAGACGTCCGTCGGCGGGCAGTGCAGCTGAAGCAGGTCGAGGGCCTCGGTCCCGAGGTTCACGAGGCTGCGTTCGACGAAGGCCGTGAGGTTTTCCCGTGAATAGCCGGCGGCCGTCTGTGTCGGCAGTCGACGGCCGGCCTTGGTCGCCACGATGAACTCACCACCGCGTGCCACGCGGAGGCTGGCGAGTAGCCGCTCACTCCGGCCATCGCCGTACACGTCGGCGGTATCGAAGAAGTTCACGCCGAGGTCGACGGCCCGATGCAGCGCGGCAAGCGACGTGGAATCGTCCACGGCACCCCAGGTACCGCCGATGGCCCACGCCCCGAAGCTGACCGTGGAGACTTGCCAGCCCGTTCGTCCTAGTGGGCGGTGCTTCATTGAGATGTGGACGTGCGCATGAGCTGTAGAGAAAGAGGTGCTTGCGAACTCATAATATGACCGTATGATTTTGCCGCAGAACATCGCTTAGCGGAAGACTCACCCTCCCGTCGCACCGGCGAACCGGTGCCCCGCGTCCTTCCCGCAGATGGTCCCGATGCGACCAGCAATCATTCCAGTGGTCCTCGCCGCCTTTGGGGCGTCCAGCACTTTGCAAGCTCAGGAACATCCGGCGTCATGTGTAACGGAAACCGCTGGCCCCCAAAGGTTTGCGCTGGCGATGGGTGGAGCCGTTGCTCCATTGGTGTTGAGTTCAATGGACCTCCCCGGGGTGCGGCGAGCCGCCGGCGACCTGCGCATGGACATTGGCCGGGTTACCGGGGTTGAGACCGAGATCCTGATGGATGTAGCGCCGGGCGCACGGAAGGTGGTGATCGCCGGGACCATCGGCCACCACCCTCTCATAAATGGTTTGATCACACGCGGACACCTCGACGTGCGGGGCGTTGCCGGGAAATGGGAGGCCTTCCTCATCCAGGTCGTCGACCGACCCGTGCCCGGGGTGGACCGCG
>JACMLI010000503.1 GCA_014379705.1 Gemmatimonadaceae bacterium | reverse complement strand
GCACCGACGGCGGCACCTGCTGCCGCGCCGATCGCGGCACCCTGCTGCTTCCGACTGGCCGCGCAGCCGAGGGTGGCGAGAGCGGTAACGGCAACGAGGCTCCGTCGCGTCAGGAGCCAGTTCATGGATACATGCATGGTGTTCCTCTTGGAATTGGGAGCGGGACGTGTGCGGTCTCCGCCACCCTGACGATACCGGAGCCGCTACGCGCGTTGCATCGCCCGCGGGGTGCAACACCTCCCCCTCCCAGCGAGCGACACCAGTAGTCAAACGGCGGACCCGCATGGAGTTATCGCGTGCCGGGCGTACGCGCCGATTGTGGTGGGATCCCGAAGACGAGCCGGCGCGAAATAGCCAGGCTCGGCGGCTTACCCGCTTCGCGTTCGGGCTCCAGACTATCGGCGCCGCTACAAGGCCCGAGACCGTCCAACCCCCGTGTCGTGAGCCATCCTGTCCAGACCGCTGCGTCTTCCCGCTGGCCCGTGTGGCAGCGCGTGCTCTTCCGTTTCTTCTTCATCTATCTGGGACTGCAGATCGCGCCATGGAACTGGATCGCGCGCATCCCCGGCATGGGCTTCGTGTCGGGCTGGTACTCCCAGGCGGTGAACTGGGCGGTGCAACTCACCAACAGGCGCTTCTGGCACGTGCGCGACGAACTCGTGCTGCCTAACGGCAGTGGCGACACCTCGTGGTCGTGGGCGCAGCTCTGGCTCTTCCTCTCGATCGCGATCATCGGCACCGTGGCCTGGAGCCTCCTCGACCGGCGGCGGGAAAGCTACCCGCGCCTTGGGTACTGGCTCCGCACCGTGACGCGCTACTACATCGCGATGTTCGCGCTGAGCTACGGCATCATCAAGATCTTCGCACTGCAGATGGCGTTCCCCACGCTGAGCCAGCTGGCGACACCGTTGGGCGATTTCCTGCCGATGCGCTTCTCGTGGCTCTTCATCGGGTACTCCACCCAGTACCAGGTCTTCTCCGGCATCGCCGAGACCGTCGCGGGCCTCCTCCTCCTGCCGCGACGCACCGTGACCTTGGGCCTGATGGCCGCAGCCGGGGCGTTCCTCAACGTCGTCATGATCAACCTGAGCTATGACGTCCCCGTCAAGATCTTTGCGTCGCACCTCCTGCTCGCCTGTTCCTTCCTCCTCGCCCTCGACGCGCCCCGGCTCCTGCGCTTCCTCGCCTTCAACCAGGCGTCGCCCCCGACCCACCTTTACGATCCCCCGTATACCGACCGGCGCTTCCACATCGGTCGCCTCGTCCTCAAGTCGGCGCTGATCTTCTCGATCCTGATCATGCCGTTCTACGGCGGCTGGCAGCGGGCGAAGCAGGTCGCGGTGGTGGTCCCGGCGGTGCCGATCGCCGCGGGCGTCTATGACGTGCGACTCTTCGTGGTGAACGGGGATACGATCCCGATCACCACCACCGACTCCCTGCGCTGGCGCGACGTCATCATCGACAACAACCTTCAGGGGAGCGTCGCCACCCAGGACACCCTGTTCTGGCGTCGCTATCGCCGCGGCTACTTCCGTTACAGGGCCGACACCGCGACGAAGACGATGGCCCTGTGGAAGACCTCCGTGCGCTTCGACAGCACCTACATGTTCCACGCCCGCTACGACGTGCCCGACAGCAACTCGGCGCGCCTGTGGGCGAAGATCCGCAGCGACTCGGTCTACGTGGAGCTCGTCAGGTCGAATCGCCACTTCCAGCTCGCGGAGCGCCAGTTCCACTGGCTCTCGGAGTACAATCGTTAGGTGCGACGCGCCTTCGCCACCCTGTTGGTCCTGGCTGCGACCCCTGTCGCGGCACAACAGCCGGCATGGGTGTTCGGCCCCTTCACCAAGCCCGCCGCGGCCAACCCGGTGATCTCGCCGGGCGGGCCGGCCACGTACCGATCGCTCATCGACCAGAAGAGCGTGCGCTGGGAGGAGTTCGCGACCTTCAATCCAGCGGCGATCGTGCGCAACGGGAAGGTCGTCATGCTCTACCGCGCCGAGGATGCGAGCGGCGACGCGATCATCGGCGGTCACACCTCGAGACTGGGACTCGCGGAGAGCAGCGACGGCCTGCACTTCACGCGTCGCTCCGCTCCCGTGCTGGCTCCCGAGCGCGACGCGCAGCAGCAGAACGAGTGGCCGGGAGGCGTCGAGGATCCGCGCCTCGTCGAGGCCGAGGACGGCCGCTACGTCGTCACGTACACACAGTGGAATCGGAAGGTGCCTCGCCTTGCCGTGGCGACGTCGCGCGACCTGATTCGCTGGACCAAGCATGGGCCCGCCTTCGCGAGCGTGGCAAAGGGCAAGTACCTGGACATGGAGACGAAGTCGGGCGCGATCCTCGCCCGCGTCGTTGGGGATAGGCTGGTCGCGACAAAAGTGAACGGGAAGTACTGGATGTACTTCAACGTCCCGCACGTCATGATCGCGACGTCGGATGACTTGATTCGTTGGACGCCCATGGAGGACCTCGATGGCCGGCCGCTGCGCGTCCTGTCCCCGCGCCCCGGCTACTTCGATTCGTGGCTCGTGGAGGCCGGACCGCCGCCGCTGCTCACGCAACATGGCATCGTGATGCTCTACAACGCCGGCAACAGCAACACCTACGGCGATTCCTCGCTCCCCGCGCGCGTGTACACGGGAGGCCAGGCCCTCTTTGATGCCCGCAATCCACTCAAGCTCATTGGGCGGCTCGATGAGCCCTTCATTCGGCCGACCGAACCGTACGAGAAGACGGGGCAGTACAAGGAAGGGACGACGTTTGTGGAAGCCCTCGTCCCCTTCAAGGGGCGCTGGTACCTCTACTACGGTACCGCGGATTCGCGCGTCGGCGTCGCCGTCTGGGATCCCGCCATTCGTCGCCGCTAACGCTTTACTGCCGGATGCACCGCGGAGTTGCGCAACAATCATTGCTCAGCCCAGCTCCCGAAGCGGCGATGTTCGAGTCCCTGGGGAAGCGCACCATCGGCTGAGCACTCGTCGCACCGGTGAAAGCCGGTGCGGTGTCCCTTTCGGCCAGCGCCACCCGACAAAGGAGTGAGGGAACAATCGTCCGTCGTCCACGCGCCCTCCATCTGTCCACCCGTCCACCGGTCCCCAAATGCAGTTCATGCTGCTGAACTACGTCAAGGAAGCCGAGTTCCCCTCCATCCCGCCAGACGAAGTCGAGCGCTGGTTCGGTGCGTATCGCGCCTATGTCGACGCCATGGCACAGGCCGGTGTCCTCGTCAGCCAGAACGCCCTCAAGCCGACCACCACGGCCACCAGCGTCCGCGTCATCGACGGAAAGACCCAGGTGCTCGACGGTCCCTACGCCGAGTCCAGGGAACAACTCGGTGGGTACCACCTCATCGAAGTTCCCGACCTCGACGCCGCGATCGCCTGGGCCGCCCGCTGCCCGACCGCGCTGCACGGCACCGTCGAAGTGCGCCCCGTCCGCGATCCGCTCTGACGCCCCACCGGTCCCACAACACCACGAGGATCCGTTCATGCCACGAATCTCTTCCTTCTTCTCCGCCTCCCTCGACGGCTTCTTCGCCGACGAAAAGGATGACGTCAGCTGGACGCACGATTCCTCCGGGGACCCGGAGTGGAGCGCGTTCGTCTCAGGCAACGCGAGCGGTGACGGCCAGTTGCTCATGGGCCGCAAGACCTATGAGATGATGCGTTCATACTGGCCGACACCTGCCGCGAAGGCGGCCATGCCCGTCGTCGCCGAGGGCATGAACCGGATGCCCAAGCACGTCGCGTCGCGCACGCTGACGGAGGCGACGTGGAACAACACGCACCTCATCTCCGGTGACCTGCTGGCCGCCGTGCGCCGGCTCAAGGCGGCCCCCGGGCCAGACATCGCCACGTTAGGCAGCGGCTCGATCGTGTCGCAACTTGCCCAGGCCGGGCTCGTCGACGAGTTTCAGGTCGTCACCATCCCGATCCTCCTCGGCAACGGGCGCCACATGTTCGGGGACATCCCGGCGCCACTCCGGCTGCGCACGGTGCGCTCGCGAGCATTCACCAACGGCCACGTGGTCACCTGGTACGCTCCTGCCTGACGAGTCGCTTGCGCCGGAGGCGAGGGAGGTCGCCGACGCCGTCGCGCGTCGCAGCTACGGCAAGCTGGTCGCCTTCCTCGCCGCCCGCACGCGCGACGTCGCGGCGGCGGAGGATGCCCTCTCCGAGGCCTTCGCCGCTGCCCTCATCGAGTGGCCCACGCGGGGCCCACCGGACAATCCCGAAGCCTGGCTCCTGACCGTGGCACGCCGGCGTCAGATGGACCTCGACCGGCGACAGGGCACGCACGACACCGCCGCACGCGAACTCGCCATCCTCGCCGAGGGACTCGAGACCCACGCCGAACTCCCCGGCATCCCCGATCGACGCCTCGCGCTGATGTTCGCGTGTGCGCACCCGGCCATCGAGGCCGCGGTGCGCGCGCCCCTCATGCTGCAAGTCGTCGTTGGGCTCGACGCGAAGGCGATCGCCCCACCCTTCCTCCTGTCGCCTGCGGCGATGAGCAAACGCCTCGTGCGCGCGAAGATCCGCATCCGCGAGGCCGGCATTCCGTTCCGCATCCCGGAGCCCGAGGAGCTTCCCGCCCGCGTCGATGCCGTGCTCGACGCCGTCTACGCGACTTTCACGGAGGGCTGGACCGATCCCCGCGGCACGGACGCCATCAGGCGCCACCTGACGGGCGAGGCGTTTTTCCTCGCACGCCTCCTCGTGGAGCTCCTTCCCGATGAACCGGAAGCGATGGGTCTCCTGGCGCTCGTGCTGCACGCCGAGGCGCGGCGCGCGGCACGGCGCGATGAGGCAGGGGAGTTTGTCCCGCTCGACCGCCAGGATGCCGCGACGTGGGATTGGCGCATGATCGCGGAGGCCGAAGCGCTGCTGCGGCGCGCCGCCACGTCAGGAGCCATCGGACGATATCAGCTCGAGGGCGCGCTGCAGTCGGCGCACGTGCACCGCCTGGCCATGGGCGCGTCGAACTGGGCCGATATCGTGCGGTTGCACGACGGACTGCTCGCCATCACCGGTTCGCCGGTCGTGGCGTTGAATCGCGCCCTCGCCATCGGCGAGCTGAAGGGTCCCGCGGAGGCGCTCCTGGAGCTCGACACACTGGCCACGGATGCGCGCCTCGCGCAGTACCAGCCGTGGTGGGAAGCACGCGCCGAAGTCCTTGCGCGGATGGGCGACACCGCGGGTGCCCGCGCCGCCTACGCCCTCGCCATCGGACTCGAACGAGACCCCGCCGTGCGTCGCTTCCTGCAGCACGCGCGGGAACGCCTGCATCGTTAGGCTTCACCCGTCGCGCAACACCTCGATCGGGGCGACCAGGGCAGCGCGTCGGGCCGGCAGGGCGCTGGCGAGCGCCGCAACCCCGATCAGCGACACCGAGGTCACGCCCAACGTGAGGGGGTCGTACGGCGCGGTCTCGAACAGGAACACCGAGAGCAGGCGATTGACGACGAAGGCAGCGGCCAGCCCGATCGCGACCCCGGTGAGCGCAAGTTGCAGCGACTCGCGAATCACCTGCCCGGACACTTGCGATGCGCGCGCACCGAGCGCCATTCGGACACCGATTTCGGAACGACGCTGCGTGACGAGGTATGAAATCACGCCATAGAGACCAACGGCACTGAGCAAGATGGCCATCCCCGCCGCGACGCCGAGGAGCAGCATGATGAACCGGCTCCAGGCGACGGAATCACGCACAATGGATTCCATCGTGCGGATACCGGTCAGCGGAACCTGCCGATCCAGACCGGCGACGACCTGGCGAACCTGCGGAACGATGGACATCGGATCGACCCCGTTGGTCCGAATCACGAGGCTCGGTGTGTACAATGGCTGCCAGAGCTGGGCACCCGGAATGGGCTTGATCGGGTACAGCACTACCTCTACGGGAGCGCGTTCGAGGCCTACCGCTCGCAAACCTTCGATGACCCCTACCACCCGATAGTATGGCGGCGAGTGTCCATTTGGCCTTATGCCCCTGCCGATCGGATCCTCTCCCGGCCAGAAGCGCTCGGCCAGTTCCCGACTGACGACGACCGATCCGTTCAGGCCATCAACGTCTCCCCACGACATGCCTCGCCCTCGTACCTGAACCCCCAGCGCCTCGAGGAATCCCTCGGAGACCAGCGCATTGCCCACGCAGGGGGGCTCGGCGTTGGCTTCGACCGCTTGCCCTTCGGCGTATGCAACAGCGCAACCGTCCATGCCGAGGAGGGGTACGCCAGATCCGATGCCCGCGACCTTCACCCCGGGAATGCCTTGCAGCGCTGCGAGCAACGCGCGCGAGAAGGCAGCAACGTCGTCATATGTGCGATACCGCGCGCGTGACAACGGCAACTCCATCGAGAGCGCGCCTCGCGGATCGAATCCCGGCTGGACCGCGGCCAGTCGCGACATGCTGCGCACCATGAGGCCGGCGGCCGCCAGCAGCACGAGCGCAAGCGCCACCTGCGCGACCACGAACACCTCGCGGATGCGG
>JACMLI010000502.1 GCA_014379705.1 Gemmatimonadaceae bacterium | reverse complement strand
CGGCGGTGTTCCTGCCGGCGGTCGTCGGGGGCGCGGCCGTTCGAAAGGGCCAGGTGCTAGGGCGCACCACCGACCTGCTCGCGCGCCCAACGGGAGCGATTCTCTCACCGATCGACGGGCTGGTGGTGCACATGCGTGGCGCACCGTCGATCACGAGTGGGACAGCGCCCCTCGAGGTGTTCCCCGTGCACCCCGAACTGCCTGTCCGCCGGCCATGACTCTCGCGCCACTCGACGTGCCCGCACAACCACGAGGCCGGTTCATGCGCTCCGGCGTCCGAGCACTCTGCGCCATTGTGTCGCTGTTACCCGTGATGGCCACCGCGCAGCGAACCGTTCAGCCCGCCCCGGCCTTCGTCGCCTGGGCGAAGGCGAACGCCGTGCCCATGCGGAGCGTGGACGAGCCCTACGCCGAAGCCGACTACGAGTTCCTTCGCCCCCTCGTCGGCCGCGCCCGGGTACTGTCGTTAGGCGAGATGATCCACATGGCGCATGAGCCGTTGCACTTCCGCAACCAGGTGATCAAGTACGCCGTCACACGACTCGGTTTCACCGCCGTGGCGATCGAATCCGGGTTCACGGAAGGAAACATCATCGACCGCTACATCCAGGGAGGGCCTGGAGACATCGACACCGTGCTGCGCGTGGGGTTCACGAGCGGGTTCAATCGACTACCCGAGGAGCGTGAGCTCGTCGCGTGGATGCGGGAGTACAACACAGGCGCCACGCGCAAGGTCCGGTTCTACGGCCTTGACGTTCCGGGCGACGTCGGCCCCCTCTACTCGGGAGCGCCGCTCACGCTGACGCAGACCCTGGAGTACCTCGAACGCGTGGCACCGACCGAAGGCGCGGTCCTGCGCCGGCGTCTCGAACCGTTGCTCGCTCGATTCTCGGGCGCGCGGTATCGCGAACTCTCGGACACCGAGCGACGGGAGCTTCGCAGTGCTGTAGATCAGCTGACAGCCGATCTACGCCGCACGTCGGTGCCGCGAACCGGCCTGGCGGCGGACGAGCAGGCACGCGCCGTTCGAACGGCATGGAACGCGCAGCAGCTTCTGACGTCGATTGCGCTGCGCACTGCGGATGGCGGCGAGGGAAGCGGGAACCCGCGAGGGCGCACGTGGGCTGCCATCCGGCTGCGCGACTCCGTGATGTTCGAAAATGCACGGTGGGCGCTCGACCGCGAAGGGCGCGGCGGGAAGCTGATCGTGTTCGCGCACAACGGTCACTCGATGAATGTGCCGATGGTCTTCCCGGCGATGGGACCCCCGATGGTGATGATGGGCCAGCGCCTTCGCGCACACTATGGCAAGGACGTGTTCGTCGTCGGGACGGCCACCGGGACGTACGAGGGACTCGGCACGGTGGCGCACGACATGAGCCTGTTCGAGGTGGCGCTCGCGAACGTGGGACTCGGCAACTACGCGATTGACCTCCGTACCGGCGACAGCACTCCCGCCGTCGCGGCGATGCTGCGCTCCACATGGCTCACGCGCATCCACGCGTTCATGCAGCCGTTCGTGCCGCGCGATGTGGCCGACGTGTTCGTGGTCTTCGACAAGGTTACGCGGTCGCGACTTCTGGACGCGCCCCCCGCACGCTGAGGACGTGGGTCATCGAAGGCAGCAGGGGTGCACGGACCTCGCGTGGGCCTGACTGCTGAACTTCGGCAGCGATCCACTCGCCTCAACGCGACGGCTCGAGCTGTGCGCGCGCCAACGTCGCCCTTGGAGCGCCCGGAAGGCCACACCCATTGCGTGGTGAGACGTGCAGAACGTGCTCGGACACGCCCCCCGCCCTGGAGTTGGGGCTAGCGAAGAAGTCCCCACACCACCGGTCGGTCCACGCTATCCTTTCGAACGCGACGCCCGCCACATAGTCGCGCCCAACTTCGTGAAGCGTGAATCGCGGGCGCAGCGAGAGCTCGGCCAACCAGGTGCCGTCAGGTGCAAAGACGCTTCATGACTGGCGCGTCTTCGGCGCGAGTGAGGCCGCTGGCCTGGGGAGCCCGACAGCGGGTCGAATGGACCCACCCACAGCTCGCCGTCGCGACGCAGCAACATGCGACTGAAGGCTGGCACCGTGGTGCAAACGGCAAGGCTGAACTGCCACCGCCATCTGCTGGCGAATTGGGGGCGGCGCATCGGCGTTCGCATCGAGGTATGCCTGCCGGACCGTGGCGCGGTCCGTCTCGAGCACGGGCCGCCTCGTGACCTCACGGACCACGCGAAGACGCGCGGCCGGAACCGTCGCAGCAAGGTGAACACGAATCGATCAGAGTAACCGACGCACGCCCCGGTTTCCGCTGCGGCCACAACGGCTTCGGCGTCGAGCAGCAGTCGCATTGGGGTTCCATCCACCGGTTCGTGCGAAAACCCCTGACCATCAGTTGCAATCGTACGGGTCCGCTGACCCACTCAGCTTCTCCGGGGCAAGTTGGCCCCAGGAACTCTAGGCCCGGAAGGTGCGATCGGCCCTGCTCTCGAGGTGACGGGGCGGTGCCCCCAGCGTCGGATCGGCCTAGAAGCGCCTGCTCCAATGCACGCCGATCAGGGGCAGAATGGAAAACCACGTCTCCACGTCACGCTCCAGGCGCAGGGCACCGCTGGCGTCACGCACGCGAAACACGTCGTAGCCGAGCACATTCTCGCGATTCATCAGGTTGATGGCCTCGATGAAGAACCGGAACTCACCGTTCGCCGTCGACCGGCGGCGCGTCAGCCGCACGTCGACTCGCTGGTACGCCGGCAACCGCTTGCCCCAGAGCGTGTCCGGCCGGACGGTGAGGTCCATCGTGCCATTCCGCCGTCGGACGGGAACCCCGATTTCCTCGGTGAACGGCCAACCCGAGTGATAGGTGAGCGCGCCGGAGAGCGTCCAATTCGTGGCGGGTCGATAGCTGACGTCGAGATTGAGGGCATGGCGCTGGTCCTGTGGGGCGGCATGCGTCGAGTCGAACACGAGCTTGAGGGGATCGTTCACATTATCGACGCGCCGCAGACGCTCCTCCACCGAAGCAAGCGCATACCCGGCACGCAGGTTCAGTCGGCGACCGAGCGAACGCTCATGATAGAGTTCGAGACCCCGTGACGTGTTGGATTCCGGGTACACGAGGATCCGGTCTTCCGACGACTCCGGGAACATGTTCAGCCCACTCTTCCAGTTTCGGAGGATCGGCCGCAGGCGTGACCCGGCCTTGTCGTACACCTCGACGCGAAACGACCCCCCAGCCACGTACTGGTGCTCGAACCCGAGCGTCCACTGCCGCGACACCTCCGACGGGAAGTAGCGGTTGAGCCGATCGAATGCGTTCTCGTCGGCGACGCCCTGACGCTGCCGGTATTGCCCCCAACCCGCGCGCAACGTGTTGCGCGGCGAGAGCTGCACCAGGCCGTGCAGCCGCGGGCTCCAGTCACGATCGCCGGTGTACGTCGCTCGGTCATAGCGAAGTCCCGCCTCGAGCGTCAGCGGTCCGGCCACATGAAGGCGATCGCTGATGTACGCGCCGAGCGTCGTTCCGCTGGTCTGCTTCGAACGCGTAGTGATACGCGGATAGAACCCGAGCGTATCCGGCGTGGGATCGTCTGGATTCTGGGTGACGCGGTTCGTCCAGTCGAAGTCGGCCCGGAGCGATCGCAGGTCGAAGCCCCAGTCGAGGGCCATCCGGTCCGACGCCTGGTAACTGAAATCCTGCTTCACTCCTCGCAGCGTGAAGTCGCGGTGACCGTTGACGCTGTACAGCTCAATGGGACGGAGTACGTGGCGTTCGTCTCCTTCGCGCGTCGCGTCAACCTTGCCAGCCGAGACGAGCGTCGTGACGGAGACGTGCGAACCGAGCAGCGAGCGCAGGGTGAGCCATGCATAGGAGTTGCCATACCCGTTGTTCGCACTCTCACGGGTGCGGATCGTATCGTTGAACCCCGTCGTGCCATCGATGCCGAACTTGTACCGATCGCTCGCGGTGAGAACGTTCAGGGCGACCGAGTGATTGGCGGCGAGCTTGTAGCGCAGCGTGCCGAACGCGTCGTAGTAGGTCGGTGCCTTCGTCTCCTTCTTGTTGATCATGCCCAGCAGGAAGTCCACGAAACCTCGGCGCCCCGACACCAGCCACGACCCCCGGCGCCCCGCGAATGACCCCTCGGCCATCGCGTGGGCATTCGTGAGACTTGCGCCCAGCCGCACGTGCGTACCGTCCTCGCGCGGCGTGCGCGAGGTGATGCGCATGACCCCGCTGCGTTTGTCCCCGAAATGCGCCGGGAAGCCCCCGGCGAGGAGTTCCACGCCATCGATCGTCTCCACATCGATGATGCTCAGCGCCCCCTCATTGAAGTCCTTGAGGTGGAAGGGCTCGTAGATCTCGAGGCCATCGAGCAGGATGAGCGTTTCGTCGTGGCGTCCGCCGCGGATGGAGAACTGCGCGCCGTAGTCGCCCGACGAGAGTCCGGGGAGCCGATTGATGGCGCGGAAGAGATCCTCGCCGAACGGTGCGTTCTCGATGGCCTCACGTGAGAGCGCGAACCGCGCGGTGGGAACGGATTCGAGAAAGGTGAAGGCACCCGGAGCCACGGTGACGGCGGCGAGGCGGTAGGGCGCCGGCGCAAGGGCGATGGTCACCGACTCCCCACCTGTCGCGACCCCCTCCAACGTCGCCGGCTGGTACCCGAGTCGCCGGACAGTGATGGCGTGCGGGCCCGCGGTCCTGGCTCGGAGAAGGAAGCGGCCGTCCAGTCCGGTGAACCCGCGAACGGGGCTGTCGCGCAGCAACACCTCTGCCCTGGCAATCGGGCGCCGCGAGGTGGCGTCGAGCACGACGCCGGTCAAAACAACCGAGTCGATGCCGAATCCTGCCGCAACCTGGGCCCCGGCGCGCGCGCTCACGAGCAGCGCCACGAGGGTGAGTCTCACGGCGCATCGTGTGCTTGTCACGGGTCAGTCTCCCCTTGGTGTGTATCGAGGGAACCCGCGAGCCGGCCATCGTGTGACAGACGTTGCTCTGGCCAGCCGTCCTCCGACTTCGTATCGTGGAAACACGCCATATGCTGCGACTCCTGCTCTCCGCCGCCCTGCACGTCGCGGCGCTGCCCACCGAGGGTGCCATCGTCGGCACGGTGCGCGACGCGGCGTCTGGACGTCCGGTGCCTGGTGCGGTGGTGATAGCGACCGACGCAGGGCGGCAAGTCGCGACCGACGCCGACGGGCGCTATGCCATCCGTCGAGTTCCGGCTGGGCCGCAGCACATCGTGGTGCGTGCCATGGGCCACACACCCTACACGCTGCATGCCGTCATCCCGCGGCAGGGCAGCCTCGAGCTGAACGTCTCGCTCGAGCCGATTGCCGAGCGTCTCCCGCGTGTCGCCGTGCGCCACCTGCGAGACGCCACGCCCAACTCGTCAGGCAGGGGGGCGGGCAGCGAGCATCGGAGTGCCGATCTCACCGATCTGCGGCGCCACCCGATGCTGGCGGAACCCGATGTCCTCCGGGCCATAACCGGTGGCGACGTGTCGGTCGCGCCAGAAACACCCGGTGGGCTGCACGTGCGAGGGGGCAGCGCTGACCAGACCGGCTACGCCATCGACGGTATTCCCGTCTTCAATCCGTTCCATGCGGCGGACCTGATGGGGGCATGGAACGCGGACGCCTTCACATCGGCGGGGCTCGGTGCGCCCGTCGGCGGTGCCTCGATGCTCTCCGGCACGCTGCAGCTCACCTCCAAGACCCCGGGATCGGTGCGGCACACCGTCGGTGGACTGAGCACCACCCATGGCCGCGTGGCGATCGACGGACCCGTGGGAGTCGCCGGGGCAACGTTCCTGGTGAGCGCGAGATCAGCCTGGCCCAACTTCTCCGCGCGATCCGACGATCCCACTTTTGTGCGTGTCAGGAGCGAGGACCTGATGGCGAAGGTCGAGCTTCCGTTGGCCCGCGGACTCTTGCGGGGCTTCACGACACGCAGCCTCGACGGCGTCAACCTGGCCAGTGTCCCTCCCGAGGCGATCGGGGGCGCGCCCGATCAACGCAACACCTTCGACTGGAGCGCCACGACCTCGGCCCTGCAGTGGCACGGTCGCCGTGATGGCGACTCGCTCCGGGCGTCCGTGTGGCGCAGCGAGGCGCTGGTCGGCGGGGCGTGGGCCGATGCGACGTGGGTCCTGGCTTCGCATCGTGAGGAATTCGGCGCTCAGGTCGACGGGGAACGTCGCGGCGCCGCCGGGACCATTCGCGGTGGAGCGCGCGTCGAGCGGTCCCGCACGCGGTATCGCGTGACGAGCGAGGAAGGTCTGCCTCCGGACCTCGAGAGCAGGACGCCATCGCTCACGGTGTTCTCTGACGCTTCGCGGCCTGTGGGTGCCTCGGCCAGCGTTGGGATGGGGCTCGCTGCCACGTTCGCGAATGGTCGTCCGTGGCTCTCGCCCCGCGTCGAGGGCCGGCTCGCGTTAGGCCGGCGCATGGACCTGACGGGGAGCGTGTCCCGACGGCACCAGTTTGTCCAGTCCATGCGCAATGCCGAGTCGGTGGTGGGGTTCGTCTTTCCGGCCGATCTCGCGCTCGGCCCGGTGCCGGGAATTCTCCCCGTCGCCCGCGCCGACGAAGTCTCGCTTGCGGCGGAGCTGCGCGTTGCCCCGGGCGTGCGCGCGCGCGCGTCGACGTATGCCCGCGAAATGCGCGGCGTGGTACTGGTGGCCTCCTCCGAGAGCGCCCCGTTCGCGCGCGAGGTACCGGCGTCGGGTTCGGCGTCGGCAATGGGTCTCTCGCTCGAGGGAGAAGTGAGTGCGGCGCGATACCTGGCCATGGTGCGCTACGGGCTGCAGCACGTCCGATACCATCACGCACT
>JACMLI010000501.1 GCA_014379705.1 Gemmatimonadaceae bacterium | reverse complement strand
GGCTGCCTTCGGTGACGCGTTGCGGGGCGCGTCGGGCACCGCGAGCGCGGCGACGCCGGCGCCGGAGTCGTCCGATGCGCGCCTGTCGCTCGCGATCCTGCCATTCGACAACCTGGGCGGCGATGTGGCGAACGACTTCTTCAGCGACGGCATCACCGATGAGCTCATCGGGTCGCTCTCGCGACTGCCGCGCCTCCGCGTGGTGTCTCGCACGTCGGCGTTTGCGTTTCGCGGCAAGGGGCTGGCGCTCCCGGAAATCGGGGCGCGCCTGCGTGTCGGATACGCGCTGACCGGGAGCGTGCGACGCGCCGGGGAACGCTTGCGGCTCTCGGCCCAGCTCTCGCGCGTGGCCGACGACACGCTCGTCTGGTCGGAGACATACGAACGGAAGGTGGAGGACGTGTTCGAGGTGCAGGATGACCTCGCGCGCCGCATCACGACGACGGTGCGGGACGCGCTGGGCAGTGTGGGCACCACGACGCCTGCGCGCATTCAACCGGCCCGCAACCTCATCGCGTACGACCAGTACCTGCAGGGGCGCTATGCCTGGAACAAGCGCAACCCGACGGCACTGCGGGAGGGCCTGGCCTGCTTCCAGCGCGCCATCGAGGCCGACCCCGACTTCGCGCCGGCGTGGGCGGGCCTTGCAGACTCGCACGCGCTCCTCGCCTCGAGCAATGTGTCGCTGCCGTCGATCGAGTACCCGGAGGCGCGCAAGGCCGCACTGCGCGCGATCGAGCTCGATCCGTCGCTCGCCGATGGACACGCCTCCCTCGGTCTCATCCGCTTGAACTACGACTGGGATTGGCAAGGCGCCGAGCGCGAGCTCCTGACGGCGATCGAGCTCAACCCGAGCTATTCGACAGCGCGCCAGTGGTATTCGGGCTACCTGTCGAGCATGGGACGCTTCGACGAGGCCATCGCCATGGCGCAGCAGGGCGCGGCGGTCGATCCGTATTCGCTGCCGGCCATCATCCGTGTCGGCATTGCCTATTCCTACGCCGGCCAGCACGAGCACGCGGTGGCGCACCTGGAGCGCGCGCGGTCGATGGAGCCGACGTTCCTGCACGCCCACAGTTGGCTCGCCAATTCCTACCGCGAGCTCGGCCGGCACGACGACGCCGTGCGCATTGCCGAGGAGGCGTATGCGTCGAGCCAGCACGCGGCGGCGTTTCGCGGGCTCCTCGCGAGCGTCTATCGTGGCGCGGGACGCGTCGACGAAGCCAGGGCCATCATTCACGAGCTCTCGCATGGGTCCGACGCCCACCCGTTCTTCATGGCGCTGCTGCACCTCTTCATCGACGAGTTGGACACCGCGTATGAATGGCTCGACCGCGGCGTCCAGGAGCGTTCGGACATGATGCACACGCTGCGCACCAACCCGTTCTTCAGGCCAGCATGGGGCGACCCTCGCTTCGGTGCCATCGTGCGTCGGGTCGGTCTCGGTGAGCCACCGGCGGCCCGGCCCCCGGCGTGACGCGTCGTCGCCGATGGGCGCTCGGCATCACGGCCGGGGGCCTGCTGCTGGTCGTTGGAGCGTACGTGGTCACGACCGATGGCCTCGCGGCGTTCGGCGCGGCGCCGTCCGGGGACCGGCGCTCCAGGGTCGTTCGGTCCCCCCGATGGCACGATGGCGCGTTCGAGAACGCGGTGCCGACGGTGAAGACGCTCCCCGGCAGGACGTGGGAGATGCTGCGACGCCATGCGACCGGCGACGAGCCGCGTGAGCCACCGGGACCGATGCCCGTCATGCATCCGTCGCGCGCGTCCTTCGAGGCGCGGCCAAACTCCGGGTTGCGGGTGACCTGGCTCGGGCATTCCACGGTGCTGCTCGAGCTCGACGGGGCCCGCGTGCTCTTCGACGCGACCTGGGGCGACCGCGCGTCGCCGTCCACGATCGTGGGGCCGAAGCGATTCTTTCCGCCGCCCCTCTCCCTCGCCGACCTGCCCGCGATCGACGCGGTGGTGATCTCACACGATCACTACGACCATCTCGACATGGGGACGATTCGCGAACTGGCGCGACGGCAGGGGGCGCTGCGCTTCGTCGTGCCCCTCGGCATCGGCGCGCATCTCGAGCGCTGGGGCGTGCCCGCGGGGCGGATCACGGAACTGGAATGGGGGGAGCAGACGGCGATCGCGACTGGAGCGGTGACGCTGACCGCCACGCCGTCGCGCCACTTCTCCGGCCGTCGGCTGCGCGACGCCGTCGGTCGCGGGAATCCGACGCTCTGGGCGACGTGGGTAGTCACGGGCGCCACCCACCGCGCCTTCTTCAGCGGCGACACGGGCTTTTTCGAGGGGTTCGCGGCCATCGGCGAGGCGCATGGGCCGTTCGACCTGACGATGATCAAGGTGGGCGCGTACGGCGAACCCTGGCCGCAGATCCACGTAAATCCCGAGGAGGCGGTGCGCGCCCATGGCCTGCTGCGGGGTCGTGTGATGCTCCCTATTCACTGGGGCACGTTCAACCTCGCCTTCCACGCGTGGGACGAGCCCGCCGAACGGACGGTCGCTGCAGCTGAAGCTTCCGGCGCGACGCTGGTGATGCCGCGCCCCGGGGAAACGATCGAGCCGTCGCTGGTGACCGGCCCGGTCGAGCGCTGGTGGAGGTCAGTCGGGAAGTAGCTGGGGGACTTGGGAAAGAACGACCCTGGATCCCGGATCTGCGCTCGCTGTCGCTCGCTTGTCCGGGATGACAAATCACTCCCCTTCCCCCGCTCGCACCATCCCCCGCTCGCACCATCCCCCGCTCGCAGTATCCCCCGCTCGCCCTACGGCACGACCGTTCGCGGCTCGATCTTCACGATCCAGAGCCCCGTGACCATGTCATTCACGTAAGCAAGGCCGTTCTTCACGACGACGCCCCACGTGAACGCCTTGTTCGGCACCACGCCGTTCGCGTCCGCGGGACGAAGCTCCGTGATCGTGCGCCCCTGCGCCTTGAGGTCCCCGCGGAGCTCGCCGCCGATGTCGAACGCGTGAAAGCCGCCGTTGTACGCGCCGAGGTACAACGTGTCCCCTTCGGCCCACACGTTGTGCACGCCGCCGTACTCGGGCTCGTACCACGCCACGGCCTTCGGCTTCTCGATGTCGCTCACGTCGATAACCTGCAGCCGGCCATAGGCGCGAATGTTCGCCACGTCCCACGTGCCCGTGGGCGCATAGGGCGGGAAGACCTCGTCGGCAATGAAGACGTAGTTGCGGTGACGCCACGCGGTGTGCGTGCCGCTGATGAAGCCCGGGCCGTAGTCGGCGGCAGCCCCCGGGTAGAGTGACTCCGAGTTGTACCGGTAGTTGCTGATGATCACGGGATTCGTCGGACTGCCTCCCTTCATGCCATTGCCCACGTCGAGGATGACCAGGCCGTCGCTCCAGTAGCTGACATACGCGATGCCGTCCTTCACGTCGACGTCGTGCAGCGAGCGCCCTGCGCGCGTGTCGCGGGACTTCCACTCGCCCACGCGCTTCGGGTTCATCGGGTCGTTGATGTCGATGATGTTGAGCGCACCCGTGCCGCTATTCGTGAGGTACACGTGCGTGCCATGCTTTCCCGTGTAGACGAACGCCGAGTGCACGCCGGCGGTGACGCCGTCCGTGAATTCCGAGACCACCCTGGGGTGCGCCGGGTCGGCGACCGACGCGATCACGATGCCGTTCTTGCGGTCCGTCGCCTGCTCCCGCGTGAACACGAGCCACTTGCCATCCGCGGTGGTCATCAGGTCGTTCATGGACCGGGAGTTGGCCATGATCGAATCGGTGATCACCGGCGAGCCGGGGTTGCTGATATCGATCGCGTAGATGCGATCGCCCCCCATCGTCGTGCCGAGGTAGGCGTGCTTGCCGTCGGGGTGAATCCACACCTCGCTCGAATAGAACGCGGTGCGCGGCAGCCGGCCGACCACGGTGGACTGGCGACGCGCGTCGCGTGGCGTGAGGGTCACGACGGACGCGACATCACTCGGCCCAAGTCCCGCGGATACCACGTAGCGCCCGGGCACGTTGCCGACAAAGGCGCCCTCCTCATCGATGTTCCCCTGTCCGGGGGAGAAGGACCACGTCGGCGTGAGCCCGGTGATCGCGTGGCCGCGGGCGTCCCTTGCCGCGAGCGTAAAGCGCACGACGTCTCCCTGCCGCGCGCTCGCGTTCTTCGGCGAGATGTCGACCGTCACCCCCGCTGATGGAACGACCTCGACGGCCATCCTTGTCTCGGCGCTGCCGGCCCGAACGGAGACGGTGGCCGTGCCCGGCCCAACGGCGGAAAGCAGCCCGTCCTCCATGCGCGCGACGCGCGGATTCGAGGTGGACCATGTGAGCGCGTCCTCGCGCGCGTCGCCGGTGGCGGTGAGCGGCGTCGCCTCCACCCGGATACGCTGGCCCGCCAGCATGCGCGTCACGCGCGGGGCGACGGAGATGCGCGTCGTGGCACCGGGAATGATGCGGACCTCGACACGCTCGGCGTATGGTCGCCCGGTCGGCGTCGTGGCGGTGACGGAAATGGGAATCGTCCCTGGCGATCCGGCGCGCACCCAGCCGAGGGTGTCGACGCTTCCCTGCATGCGCCCGCCCTGCACGGTGAAGCGGATCGTGGCCGGCACCAGGTTGCCCGCCTGGTCGAGCGCCTCGGCGACGAGCCGGATCGAATCGCCGACCGCGACGGTGCGCGCGGCCGGCGTAATGCGCAGTCGGGCCACGCCCTGGGCCCCGAGCGGGGCGGTGAGGGCGAAGCTGGCGAGCACCAGCGCGCGGGAGCGAAGCATCAGGGACATGGGGGATCCGGGGCTGAGCGAGGGGGGCGCCCGTGGACGTGCGGCGCCCGGGGCCTAACGAGGCTCCTCGAGGGGGACGAGCGTGACCTGCATGGCGCCGTCGGCGTACGTGACGGCCAGGCCGACGAATGCGGCGGGACGGGGGTGGCCGCCCAGGGAGAAGCGTGCGTCCGGGCGATTCAGGGTCACCGGGCGCGTGACCAGCGATTGGTGGTTGGCATCGGCGAGGTAGAGCCGCACCTCGCGCACGGGCCGCACCGAGCCGCGCCAGGTCACGCGCAGGGAGTCACGCGGCAGGCGCTCGAGGTGCATCACCCCCGCTCCCCCATCGCCTCCCCGTCCGATCAGCACGGTGCGTGATGCTGCCGGGTTGTAGGGCACGGCCGGCACGACCGGCTCGGGGCGCGGCTCCCGGATGCGAACGGGGTAGTAGACAGGGACCGGATACGGCACGGGCTGGGGCGCCGCGTACGACGCCGAGCCGACAACGATCGGATACGACCACCCTCCGCCGACCCCCAAACGGTCGTGCCGCAGGCGATCGTCGGGCCAGCCACGGTGCTCCATGCGCGGCGGAGGGGGCGACGGCAGCGTGACGCCGATCTGGCTCGGGGGATTGGGCCGCACGATGCGCCCCTGCGCGAACGCAGCGAGGGGGGCAGCGGCCACGAGCAGGCCTCCGAGTCCTAGGCGATTGATCTGGTGCATGGCTCAGCCCCACGCCGATGAAGACAATGAAACCTTGCCGCGCTCAACGTCCGACGGCAAGGCTTCGCGGCGCGCCGACCGTCACGTGCCCGGTCGGTCCCCCTGTCTAGCGACGCGGGGGGAGTCGCACGATGATCAGTTCGGTGTCATCCGGCCTGTCCCGCGCCGTCCATCGGCCGTCGCTGAACGGGTAATTGTTGTCGTTGGCGATCAGGAGATTCGACGCGTCGAGGATCTCGAGGCTCTCCACCGATTGCAGCGGGAACGAGAACGGATCGCCGACGCCGAACTCGCCGGGACGTGCGGGCTGCGAGATGCCCATCGGGTCGCGAATGTACATGAGGTCGAGCACCAGGCGCTTCACCAGCACGCCACCGCGCTCGACGCGGCGCAGGTCGATCTCGTAGATCTTTTTCTGCTGCGCCTGCGCGCCCTGGTTGTCGTCGCGCTCGATCAGCAGGAAGCGGTACTGGTCGATCGCCGTGAGGTCACCAATCACCGCGTTCGGAAACGCGGCGTCGACCTCGTACGTCCAGGTGCGCGCTGTGTACGCCCTCCCCTTGATGTCGAACTCGTTGAGCACGCGACGACGCGGGTTGGGATCGCCCTTCAGGGCCCCTTCGAGCATCGGGTACAGCTTGTCTCCCGCTGGCGTGATCGCCATGCCCTCGAATCCGCGGCTCGCGGGAATCGTCCAGCCGTTGGGGTCGGTCAGGAAGGGATTCTGCGGCGACTGGACGCCAGGCAGGGGGATCGGTGCTTCGAGCACCCTGCCGACTTCGTTGGTGTGGAGGATGAACGGACCAAACTCCTCCCCGAACCAGAGGTCTCCATTCCGCGTCCGGCGCACCGACTCGATGTCGAAGTCCGCACCCGTGAGCTGGCGATCCGGACGAGCGAGCGGGAAGGGGATGCGATTGTCGGGATCGTGAAGGCCGATGAATCCCAGGATCGCGACCGTGCCACTGCCTTGCATCGACGTGGCGAAGTCCGGGCGGATGCGGTAGACGCGGAGGAGGAAGTCGGACGAGTTGGTTTTCGCGCCGTAGCCGTTGTCGGGCATCGCGAGGTATGTGCCGTTGCCCTGCTTGAGCACGGCGGAGAATCCCGGAATCGGCTGTCCCGGGAAGGGGGGCGTGACACCATTGTCCGCCGTGATGAACGCCCCCGAGGGTGGTCCAGGCTGGTAGAGGTCGGATGGGATAATGGCCCGGCCGACGAGCACGGGATCTCCGGACGGTGCGGGCGCCTGCACGATCGCGGTGTTTACGGCGGGCGTGGACCGCGCCGGCGAGGTGCCGTCGGTGCACGCTGCGAGACAGAAGCACGTGGCGATGGCGATGAACCGCATGGGTTTGCCGGTGAGGGAAGCCTGCAGACACATGGTCGCCGCCGCACATAACGGATGTTCACCGTCGGGGTAACGGCTCGGTCTCCCCGAGGGCCGGTCGGGTCTGGCGGGAGGGGACGCGGAGGACCAGCCTTCCTCCTGCCGTCGCGGGCCGACGGCCATACAGCGCGCCACCGTCCAGGAGGCTCCCTTTGTCGATCAATCGTCGAGAGTTCCTTGCCACCGGAGCCACCGCGGCCGCGGGACTTGCCGTGACCCCGGAGTGGCCAGCAATCGCGGGCGCGTCCACGCCGGCGCCACGGGTCGCGTTGCCGGTCGTGATTGCGTCCACCAACGGCATGCGTGGCGTGAAGGTCGCGTATGACATGCTCATGCGCGGTGAGGACACCCTCGACGCGATCATCGCCGGGGTGAACATCCAGGAGCTCGACCCCGCGGACCAGTCCGTCGGGCTGGGCGGGCTGCCTAACGCCGACGGCGTCGTGCAGCTCGACGCGTCCTGCATGCACGGCCCCACGCGGCGCGCCGGGTCGGTGGCCTGTCTCGAGGACATCGCCACCCCGTCGCTCGTGGCCAAGGCGATCATGGACTACACTGACCACATCATGCTCGTCGGGGACGACGCGAAGCGCTTCGCGGTCGACATGGGCTTCCGGACGCAGAACCTGCTCACCGAGAAGAGTCGCCAGGACTGGCTGCGCTGGAAGGCACGGCTCAACGCGAGCGACAACTGGCTCGACCACGACGACGACGTGAAGATCAAGTTCCACACCGGCACGATCAACATGAACGCCGTCAACGCGGCCGGTGACGTGTCGTCGGTGACGACGACGAGCGGCATGAGCTGGAAGATCCCGGGGCGCGTCGGTGACTCGCCGATCATCGGCGCCGGGCAGTACTGCGACAACACCGTCGGCGCCGCCGGTTCCACCGGGCGCGGCGAGGCGAACATCAAGGTGTGCGGGGCCTTCCTCGCCGTCGAACAGATGCGCCAGGGGAAGACCCCGGAGCAGGCGCTCATGTACACCATGGAGCGCGTGGTCGCGATGACGGAGAAGCGCCTCCTCGACGATCGCGGACGTCCGTTCTTCGACCTCAGCTTTTACGCCGTGGCAAAGGATGGGCGATTTGCCGGGTCCTGCGCGTACGAGGGCGGCGATTTCGCGGTCTGCGACGCGTCGGGCGCGCGGGTGCAGAAGGCGGTCTACCTCTACAAGGCGAACGAGCGCCCCCGCGGGCCGGTGAACGGGCGCCGTTAGGCGCCCGCGCGCGTCACGCCTGCGCGGGG
>JACMLI010000065.1 GCA_014379705.1 Gemmatimonadaceae bacterium | reverse complement strand
GTGTTCGCCGAGGGCCTGGCACCGCGCGTCGGGCAACAGCAGCTGGCCAACGTGCACCAGGAGTTCGGCCGCGGGACGTTCGCCATGTACATCACGGGGCCATGGCAGCTTGGCGAGTTTGCGAATCGCATGCCCCCCGAACTCAAGGACGCGTGGGCGACCGCGCCAATGCCGGGGCCGCGTGGTGACTCGTCAGGCGTGTCGATGGCTGGGGGATCGTCGCTCGTGATGTTTCGTGGCAGTCGGCACCCCAGGGAGGCGTGGCAACTGCTCGAGTACCTCTCGCTCCCGGCGACCCAGGTGCGATTCTACCAGATCAGCGGCAACCTGCCCCCGACGTACGCCGCGTGGCAGGACACCGTGTTGTCACGCAACACGCGCGCGATGGCGTTCCGCACCCAGCTCGATCGCCTGCTGCCGTTGCCGGCGGTGCCCGAGTGGGAGCAGGTGGCGACCAAGGTGATCGAGTACCAGGAGCGCGTCGTGCGCGGGGGCATGACGGTGGCGCAGGCGGTGGTGGCGATGGACGCCGACGTCGACCGGTTGCTCGAGAAGCGGCGCTGGATGGCGGTGCGCGCGGCCGGGGCGGGGAAGCCGTGAGACTCGGACGCGCCGAGCGCCAGCGGGCGGCGTGGGGTTTTCTCGCCCCGGGGCTGATCCTGATCGGCACGTTCTTCTTCATCCCCGTCGTCGGGGCGCTCGTGCTGAGCTTCACCGACTTCGACCTGTATGCCCTGGCCGACCGTGGTGTCTTGCGGGCGGTCGGATTGGCAAACTATCGGCAGCTGTTCTCCAACCCCGACTTCCTGCGGGCGCTGCGCAACACGCTCTTCTACGGGCTGATCGGAGGCCCGCTGGCGGTCGCCGTATCCCTTGGCGCCGCGTTGCTGGTCAATGCGAAGCTGGCGCCCTTCAAGGGCTTCTTCCGCACCGTGTACTTCGCCCCCTACGTCACCACGCTGGTAGCGGCCGCGGTGGTCTGGCGCTTCATGCTGCACACGCGCTACGGGCTCGTGAACTACGGGCTATCCGGGCTTGGCATAGGCCCCGTCGACTGGCTCGGCGACGCGCGGTGGGCATTGCCGGCGATCGTGCTCATGTCGGTGTGGAAGAGCTTCGGCTACAACATGGTGATCTTCGTGGCCGGGCTGCAGACGATCCCCGAAGAACTCTACGAGGCGGCGTCGCTCGACGGCGCGCGCGGGTGGACGCGGTTTCGCCACGTGACGCTGCCGATGCTCGGGCCGACGTTGGGCTTCGTCGGGGTCATCACGCTGATCAACTACTTCCAACTCTTCGCGGAGCCGTACGTGATGACGCAGGGGGGCCCGCTGCGGAGCACGACGAGCCTGGTGCTCCTGATGTACGAGGAAGGGTTCCGCTGGTGGCGCATGGGCGTCGCGGCGGCCGTCGCGTTCGTCCTCTTCGCGATCGTGCTCACTGGCACGCTCCTGCAGCGCCGGCTCACACGCGAGGAGGCTTGAGTGCGCGTCCGTCGCATCGTCCTCCTTGCGGCACTCGGCCTGCTCGCTGTGCTGTCAGTGGCGCCGCTGCTCTGGATGCTCTCGCTCTCGCTCATGCCTACGGGTGAGGCCAACGCCTACCCGCCGCGGATGTTCCCGTCACGCGTGACCCTCGAGCACTACCGGACGCTGTTCACGCGCCTCGACATGTGGCACTACGTCGTGAACTCCGCGCTCCTCGCGGGCAGCGTGACGGTGATCTCGGTCTTCATCAATGGGATGGCGGGGTATGCGTTCGCCAAGCTGCGCTTTGCCGGGCGGGACGGCCTCTATCGCGTGCTCGCGGGGGCCATGGTGATCCCGGGGCAGGTGACGATGCTGCCACTCTTCCTGATGGTGAAGGAGCTGGGGCTCGTGAACACGTACGCCGGGGCCATGGTCCCCTGGCTGGCGTCGATCTTCG
Organism: Gemmatimonadaceae bacterium; assembly: GCA_014379705.1. GTDB lineage: Bacteria > Gemmatimonadota > Gemmatimonadetes > Gemmatimonadales > Gemmatimonadaceae > RBC101. The sequence continues at coordinate 484 of JACMLI010000065.1, read as the reverse complement.
GGATCTTTCTCGTCAGGCAGTACGCATTTGCGATCCCCGAGGACCTGCTCGACGCGGCGCGCGTGGACGGCGCGAGCGAGTGGCGGATTTTCCGCAGCGTGGTGGTGCCGGTGATCCGCCCGATCCTGCTCACGCTCGCGGTCTTCACGTTCATGGGGGCGTGGAACGACTTCCTGTGGCCGCTCATCGTATTGAGCAACGACGCGCGGTACACGTTGCCGGTGGCGCTCGCGAACCTTTCACTCGAGCACGTGCAGGACACGGAGCTGATGATGGCCGGCGCGGTGCTCACCGTGCTCCCGGTGCTCGCCTTGTTCCTCGCCATGCAGCGGTACTACATGGACGGAATCACGGCCGGGAGCGTGAAATGAGGGCCGCGGCGAGCAGAACGACACTGGGTCCCGGATCGGCGCTCGCTAGCGCTCGCTTGTCCGGGATGACGGAGGGGGAGATCGCTAGCGCTCGCTGGTCCGGGATGACGGAG
>JACMLI010000500.1 GCA_014379705.1 Gemmatimonadaceae bacterium | reverse complement strand
GGACGCGCGGCGCGGGCGCGCCGGATTCAGCTCAGCGGGAGAGCGAGATTTACCTCTTGTAAAAAAATCATGGATCGTTCCCCTCGCACCGGCCGGAACTCCCCGGTGGAGGGAAACGATGCCATCGGTCGCGCTCGGCGCGCTCGAGGGGCAGGCGGACGGGTCGGTCCTGACCGTGAACCTCGGGACTGGGCGAGGTTGCAGCGTCCTCGAGCTCGTTGAAACCTTCGAGCGCGTGAATGGGGTGAAGGTCCCACGGGCAATCGCGCCTCGACGCCCCGGGGACATCGCCGAGTGCTATGCCGACGCGTCTCTAGCGAAGCGGGTCTTCGGATGGGAGGCCAAGCGTGGACTGGACGAGATGTGCCGGGATGCGTGGAACTGGCAGAGGAGGAATCCGGAGGGGTATGGGAGATGAATCAATAGGTTAGCGAGATTGGGCCCCCGCCTACGCGGGGGCGACAACAATCGCTAAACGCGGGGGCGACAAGGCGCACAGCGCGCCCCAAGGCACGCGCACAAACGCAGCGCACCCTTCCCAACTGTGCCGAATATTCCGCTAGGAATTCCCCTCCCTACCCCCCAAAATAGAGGTCTATTCCGACCCGTCGCAACGGCGGGCGGGCGCACAAGGCGGGAAAGCCCGGGATCAGGGCTACCGTCCATCAGGTTTTGGGAGCGTAGAAAAATGAACGTCCGTTCAGGCTGGTCCCTGCTCGTCCTCGCATTCACCATGGCCTTCGCCACCGACGCGCGTGCGCATTCGGGCAATACGATCGACGGGGTCTACACCTACGTGATCGAGCGGCCCTACCAGGGAGCCAGCCGGCGGGTCGACATGATCACCGCGGACGACGGCCACCGCATCAAGCTCGATCTCTCGGCCGCCAGCCTGCCGCCCGAGGGGCTCGCGGGCATCCGCAATCGCCGCATCCGCGTCGCCGCCACCGATACCACCGCGCGCGCCGAGGCGATGGGCATTTCAGAAAACTTCCGGGTGAGGTCGGTCCAGGTCCTGAGCGACATCGTGGGCTTCAGCCGCATCTCCGCGGTGACGGGCAACCAGAAGTACATCAGCATCCTGTGCAAATTTTCCGACAAGCCGGCGGTGGAGCCGCGCACGCCCGCCTACTTCACCACCCAGCTCAACAATACCTATCCGGGCTTCAACCACTTCTTCCGCGAAGTCTCGTACAACACGCTCACCCTCGACGGCAGCCAGGCCGACGTCGCATGGGTAACCCTGCCGATGACCCGCGTGCAGTACAACGCGTTGGGTGCCCCGGTTGACTACCTCGGCGCGATGTTCGACGACTGCACCGCCGCGGCCAACGCGACCGTGGACTTCTCGCAGTACTTCGGCATCAACATGATGTTCAACGACAAGGTGGACGACACCTCGGCGTGGGGCGGCTCGTGGTTCTCGACGCTCGACGGGGTCACGCGCTCCTGGCCGGTCACCTGGATGCCCTACTGGGGCGACGGGATCCTTTTCGGCTGGAACGACCACGGCGTCCTCGCCCATGAGATGTCCCACGCATTCGGCTCGCTGCACTCCAAGGATCCGTCGGGCTTCGAGTACGGCAGCTCCTGGGACGTGGTGAGCAACCCGGGCGGCACCTGCCTCGTGACCCAAGCCGGCGTGGCCGGCTATGGCTGCATCGGCCAGCACCCGGTCGCCTACAACAAGATCGCGATGGGCATCATGCCTGCTGCGCGCATCGTCACCCACGCGGCGGGCGCGAACCTGACCGCCTACAACGTCGAGCGGATGACACAGCCGCCGATGGCCGGCGGGACCTTCCAGGTCATCAAGGCGGCGATCACCGGCACGACTTCGCAGTTCTACACGATCGAATCGCGCAAGCGCGTCGGCTACGACCAGAACGTTCCCGGCGACGGCGTCATCATCCACAAGGTGACGACCGGCAACCCGCAGCCGGCACACCTCCTGTCCCCCTTGGGCACGGCCGCGAACCTGGGCGACATCGATGCCCTCTGGGCGGTCGGCTCCGTCTTCATTTCCGTACCCGACAACATCAAGATCACGGTCAACTCGTTCTCGGGGGATGGCACCGCCAACGTCACGGTCCAACCCGCCACCGACCCGGGCACCTTCACCTTCGCCCTCGCTGGCACCACGGTGATCGAGGGCAATACCACCGCCGCAGTCATCGCGGTCACGCGCACG
>JACMLI010000499.1 GCA_014379705.1 Gemmatimonadaceae bacterium | reverse complement strand
GATCGACACCCTCGACCTCTGGAATCTCGACAACAAGATCGAGGTGGCCATGGACGCCCTCCGGCTTCCACCAGGTGAAGCGGACGTCGCCACCCTCTCCGGCGGCGAGCGCCGCCGCGTCGCGCTCTGCCGCGTGCTTCTCGAGCAGCCGGACATGCTGCTCCTCGACGAGCCGACCAACCACCTCGACGCGGAATCGGTGGCGTGGCTGGAGCACTACCTCGAAACGTTCCCCGGCACCGTGGTGGCGATCACCCACGACCGCTACTTCCTCGACAATGTCGCCAAGTGGATCCTCGAGCTCGATCGCGGGAGCGGCTTCCCATACGAAGGGAACTACTCCAGCTGGCTGGAGCAGAAGCAGTCGCGCATGGCCCTGGAAGAGAAGACGGCCAGCGCGCGGCAGAAGACCCTCCAGCGCGAGTTGGAATGGGTCCGACTGGCCCCGCGAGCGCGCCAGGCCAAGAACAAGGCGCGTATCCAGAAGTACGAGGAGCTGGCGAGTGAGTCGCAGCAGGAACGCATCACGCAGAACGAGATCGTCATCCCGCCGGCGCCCCGCCTTGGCAACGACGTGGTGATCGCGGACAAGCTCAAGAAATCGTTCGGTGACAAGCTCCTGTTCGAGAACGTGAGCTTCGCGCTCCCGCGCGGCGGCATCGTCGGCATCATCGGGCCAAACGGGGCGGGAAAGACGACGCTCTTCCGGATGGTCACTGGTGGGGAGGCGCCCGACTCCGGGAAGCTCCGGATAGGCGAGACCGTGCACATCGCCTACTCCGACCAGACGCGCACGCTGGATGGCGCGCGCACCGTGTGGGACGAGATCTCTCGCGGATCCGAGAGCATTACCGTGGGCAAGAAGGAGATCAACTCGCGTGCCTACGTGAGCTCGTTCGGCTTCCGCGGGGCCGACCAGCAGAAACTCGTCGCCAACCTCTCCGGTGGAGAGCGCAATCGGCTGCACATGGCCAAGACCATGCTCGCCGGCGGCAACCTGCTCCTCCTCGACGAACCGACGAACGACCTCGACGTCGACACGCTTCGGGCCCTCGAGGAAGCGCTGCTCGACTTCGCGGGATGCGCCGTCGTGATCTCCCACGATCGCTGGTTCCTCGATCGGGTTGCGACCCACATCCTCGCCTTCGAGGGGGACTCCGAGGTGATGTGGTTCGAGGGGAACTACGGCGCGTATATCGACGACCTGAAGAAGCGAAAGGGCCCGGACGCCGATCAGCCGCACCGGATCAAGTACAAGCGCCTCGTACGTACCTGAGCCTGGAAGCGGCCATGACGAGCCGTCGCGACTTCATCAAGCGGTCTGCGAGCTTCGCCGGGGCGGTGCCGCTCGTGGCGCCGTCACTGGCGGGGCTGGTGGCGTGCTCGCGCGGCGTGCGTAGTGGATCAGGGGGCGCCGTCAGGAATGCGGGGCTCGGTGACGGTGGGTATGGCCCACTGCGTCCGGCGGGGCCGGAGCTCGCCCTGCCCGAGGGATTCAGCTACACCGTGATCAGCCGGGCCGGCCAGCCAATGGCCGACGGACGCCCGACGCCGAACGCGTTCGACGGCATGGCGACGTTTGCGCTCCCGAACGGGAACGTCAGGTTGATCCGCAACCACGAGAACCGCGATTCGTCGCGTACGGCCACGCCCAAGGGCGATGCCTCAAAGGCCTACGACCCGAAGGCCGGGGGCGGGACGACCTCGCTCGAGGTGCGCATCGACGCCGACGGTGGCTGCACGCTCGTGCGCGACTTCGTGAGCCTGAGCGGCACGATCATCAATTGCGCCGGCGGGCCGACGCCGTGGGGCACGTGGCTTACCTGCGAGGAGAGCACCGAGGGGCTGCGCGACGGGTGGACGAAGAACCACGGCTACATCTTCGAGGTGCCGGCTTCGGCCGAATCCGAGGTCTCCACGGAACCCCTGATCGCGATGGGGCGGTTCATTCACGAAGCTGTCGCGGTGGACCCGGAGACGGGCATCGTCTACGAGACCGAAGACAGGCTGATCTCGGGCTTCTACCGATACATCCCGAAGACCCGTGGCGTGCTGCGTGACGGCGGCTTGCTGCAGATGCTTGCCGTGCGGGGCCGCCCGAACTACGACACGGCAGACGGACAGCGCGTGGGGGAGGTGCTTCCGGTGATTTGGGTCGACATTCGAACGCCCAATCCGGACTACACGTGGGAAGACACCGGGGCAGTGTTTGCGCAGGGCTTCGACCAGGGCGGGGCGCGCTTCTCACGGCTTGAAGGGTGCTGGTACGGCGGACCGCGCGATCGCAGCATCTACTTCCATGCCACGAATGGCGGCGATGCGAAGTGTGGGCAGGTGTGGGAGTACCGGCCCACGGCGCCCGATGGTGGAGGGCTGCGGCTGGTCTTCGAGTCTCCGAGCCGCGAGGTGCTCGACTATCCGGACAACATCACGGTGAGCCCACGGGGCGGCATCGTGATCTGCGAAGACGGGGCCGGAGAGCAGCACATCCGCGGCCTCACGCCGGGTGGCGCGATTTTCGATTTCGCGAAGAACCTGCTCAACAACGACGAGTTCGCGGGTGCGTGTTTCTCGCCCAACGGACGCGTGCTCTTCCTCAACATCATGGGGTCCACGCTCGACTCGGGGCCTTCGATGGGCGTGACGTTGGCGATTCGGGGGCCGTGGGAGCGGGGGGCGTTCTAGGGGGGCGAGTGACACCTCATACGCCTCATACGCCCTTCGGCGCGCGGGGCCTAGAGCGACTGCACGAACCTGGTGAAATTCGGGTCGTTACGTGCGGAGGCGAGGGTGGTAAGCTGGGCCTTCTCGGTCTCCGTCAAATTCAGGTCATTCAGGGTGCCGAACGTGAGGGCGTCCTCGGCGACGCGGGTGGGGGCGTCGGGCAAGGCGTCAGGGCCGTCCAGTCGGAAAGAGGCTGGGGACTGGGGGCCGAAGTAGAGGGCGCGCGCGAGGTGTGGCCAGCGTGCGGGATCGGGTTCGACGCCTGCCTCGCGCGCCCAGAGCCGTGCGAGGGCGTGCATGCGCAGCACCTGTGAAGTGCCGCGTCGGGCGCGGTAGGCGTCGACACCGGCGACCATGGCTTCGCGTGACGGCGCCGGGACCGCGCCGCCCCAGGTGTAGGCCACCCGGCGCGCCTGCAATTCCAGTGTAGGGAAATACGGCCCGGACTGCTCGTAGAGCCCCACGAAGGCAAGGCCGGGCAGGTCGGGGTGGAAGGTGTGCTGGTGCAGGTCGGCGTGCACCGCATCAAGGCGCAGGGCCTCACGGATCGAGGGCCCGAGGAAGGGCACGTCGAGGTGGTAGCCCGTGCCGAAGACGATCGCGTCGACGTCCTCGCTGGTGTCGTCGGCGAAGTGCACGACGTGACCGTCGATGCGCGACACCCACGGGCGCGGCACGATGCGCCCCTCGGCGACGAGGGCGAGGTAGAACTGGCTTTGCGTGAAGCCGGCCTCGAACACGTCCTCCGAATGGACGGGCGCGCCGAACTGCGACGGGTGGCCGCTCGTACGGAGGATCAGCTCCTTCACCGATGCCGCGACGACGTCCTGGGCGAAGGACTCGGCGGCCATCGCGGCATACCGTGTGTAGACCCGGTGCTCGATCGGCACGCCGGCAAGGATCTTCTGCAGCACGTAGCGATGGCGGCGGGCGGCGACGATGACGCGGGCCGCGCCGCGGAGGGCCAGCTCGCTCGCGATCTCCAGGGCGCTGATGCTGTGACCGGCCACCAGGACGCGCTGGCCGCGGTACGGCTCCGTGCCCCGGTAAGTCGCCACGTGGCTGATGCCTCCCGGTCGGAAGCCACGCATGCCATCGAGCCGCGGCAAGGCGGGGGCGTGATACCGCCCCGAGGCCACCACCACGTGGGAGAACGCCTCGCGGTGCAGCGTGCCAGACGCGTCGCGCGCGTGCACGTCCCACCCACCGTCGGACGCGCGATCGAGGAGCTCGACCCGGGTTCGCACCCGCGTCCGTTCGAGGAGGCCGAAGTGCCCGGCGTAGCCCTCCAGGTACGTACCGAGCTGCTCACCGGTGGGATACGGCGGGGTTACGACCGGATGCGGCAGGTCGCTGAACGCGGTCATCACGCGGCTCGTATTGGTGCGCATCCCTGGCCAGACGCTGCTGTAGGGAGCACCCACCCGCCATTGCCCGCCGACGCCGTCGCCCTGTTCGAACAGCACCGGCGTGAACCCGACCTGTTGGAGGTAACGCGCGGCGACCAGGCCTCCCGGTCCGGCGCCGATGATCGCTACGTTGTGGGCCACTGCGGGTCGGGTGGTCGGGTGGCTGCTGCACGCCCAAACGGTGAGCTTAATCGCCCGCAGCAGGCTCATTCGCAAGGCTTTTCCGACGTGGATCACGCTGCCGACAATCTCTCGATGCCCGACGCAACGATCGACGACGCACGCGCTGAACTCGCACCCACGGGCGTGCTTCGCGTGGCCCTGAACCATGCCAACTTCCTCCTCGTCTCGCGCTGTGCACCCGACGCAATGGGGGTGGCTCCCGACCTGGGACGCGAACTCGCGCGGCGTCTTGGTGTCGCGGTGTCCTTCGTGGGTTACGAGAATGCGGGACTCGCCGCGGACGCCGCTGCCAGGAACGAATGGGATGTGGCGTTCATCGGTGCCGATCCGGCGCGCGAACGCGACGTGGCCTTCTCGCCGGCGTACGTGGAGATCGACGCCTCATTCCTCGTCCCTCCTGATTCGCCGATCACCTCGATCGCCGAGGTCGACGCTGCAGGGGTTCGGATCGCCGTGGCGGAGCGGAGCGCTTACGACCTCTTCCTCAGGCGGGCGATGCAGCGGGCGACGCTGGCCTACGCCGACACGATCCCCGCGTCGCAGGCGATCTTTGCCCGCGACGGGCTCGAAGCGCTCGCCGGACTCAAGCCTCGGCTCCTGCAGGACCAACGGTCCATGCCGGGCTCACGCATCCTCGACGGCCGATTCATGGCCGTGCAGCAAGCCATTGGGACCCGTCGCAGCGCGACGGCGGGATCGGCGTTTGTCGAGTCGTTCGTCCGCGATATCCTCGCGACAGGGCTCGTCGCGACGCTCGTCACTACGCACGAGGTCGTCGGCTTGACGGTTACGAACGGCTGGAGCCCGGAAGAGTCGTTGCTGCCTAACGTGTGACAAGGATCACACCCTCGACCCTCGACCCCCGACGACCCTCCGTCACCGTCCATCCGCCCATCCGTCCCTGAACGCCCGTTGCCACCAGGTGTAACACCTGCCAAGTTCGCCCCAGTCCTACACTCGGAGACATTCATGCGCTCTCGTTCCATTGGCCTTCTTGCCCTCGTCGCGCTCACGTCGGTCGCCGCAGCACCGCTCGTTCGTGCGAACATGTGGATGGGCACCATTGCTGGAAAGGACGGTTCCGCCATTACGGGATCCGGCCAGATGAACCCCGGTACCGACGCTGCGACCTCGGTGGTCGACGTGACGCTCAAGGGCGACGCGGCCGGCTCGGTGCGTCCATGGCACATTCACATCGGCAGCTGCACGAAGCCCGGCGGTGTGTTCGGCGGAGGCCGTTCCTACACGCCGATCACGATCGACGCCTCGGGCAACGGCGCCAGCAAGGCCACCCTCGCCGTCGCCCTTCCCGACACGGGGAGCTACTACGTGAACATCCACGACTCTGCTGCGAACATGGCGAAGACCGTGGCGTGCGGGGATCTGTCCTTTCACAAGATGTAACACGGCGATGGCAAGTGGCAGAAAGCGAAACGGCAGCCCTTTTTGGCTGCCGTTTCTGTTTAGCATTTGTTCCAAGGGTCGTCGCTCCTGCGAAGGCAGGAGCCCAGCGTCGTGGCGTCTACCTGACGACACTGGGCCCCGGATCGGCGCTCGCGAGTCGCTCGCTTGCCCGGGGTGACAAGGACGTAGCGTCGTGCACTCGGGCGGCTTCGAGGGAGCGGTAGCGGCGGCCGAGCCATACGGTCAGGGCGAGCCAGGCGGCTGCCAGCGGGACCATGGTGAAGGCGAGTCCCGATAGTCCGAGGCCGAACACGGCCATCCCCGCGTAGGCCCACGCGCCCACCTGGTCGCCGAGTCGATAGACAAACGTGTCGGTGAAGTTCTTCGCCTTGTACTTGTCGCGGCGCGGGACGACGGTGAACAGGGCTTCGCGGGCCGGGCGCTGGATGGCGAAGTTGCCGGCGCGTCGCGCGACCTGGAATGCAATGAGCACCCAGAGCACAGGTGCGGCGCCCAGGATGCCGAACCCGATCAGCGTCACCACGGGGAGGAAGGCAAGCGCAAACCCGACGCCGAGCCACTTCATCACGCGCCCGGTCACGAAGAGCTGCGCGAACAGCGTGAGCACGTTCACCACGATGTCCATCGCGCCAAACACGCGCGTGCGCCCCGTCGGGTCGCCCTCGAACACGCGCGCGACGATGTCGGCCTGCTGGAAGTACAGGAAGGTCGACGAGATGGTGTAGAACAGGATCAGGATCGCGATGCCCAGCAGGTACGGCGACGCGAGCACGTGGCGGATCCCGTCCATCACGCCACCCCCGATCACTTCGCTGGCATCACTCGACTTGCTCCTGCCGCCCAACGCCCCCGCAGCTGCCGCTTCGGCGTTGCGCATCACCGTCTCGTTGCTGTCGAGCGCGTGTGAGGCGCGCACGGCCAGCTCGAGGATCAGCGCCGAAACCAGCATGAGGTTGAGCGGGCCCATCACGCCGACGAGCGCGGTCGTGATCGTCGCGCCGAGCATGGCACCGATCGTGCCGCCCACGGCCACGATGCCGAAGAGCCGCTTTCCCTGACCCGGCTCGAAGACGTCGGCCACGAGGGACCAGAACACCGAGACGACAAACAGGTTGAAGATGCTCGTCCAGATGAAGAAGACGCGTCCGACCCATACGCTCTGCGCCGGGTCGACCAGCTTGAAGGCGATGTAGAAGCCGACGAGGTTGGCGATGAAGAACCGATACGTCCAGGAGATGAAGCGACGTCGCGTGAGCTTCGAGACGAGCGACGTGTACAGCGGATGGACGAGGAGCATGCCGGCCATCGTCCCCGTGAACAGCCACGCGAGGTTCTCGGCGCCGCTCGATGCCCCGATGTCGTCACGGATGGGCCGGATGACGTAGTACGCGCAGAGAACGAGGAAGTAGTAGGCGGACGACCAGAGGAGGACGAGACCTTCGCCGGGTCGTGCGCCAACGGCCTCCCGCAAGCGGGAGGCGAGGCCCAATTCTGTTGTGGTCAAGGGGGGAGTGATCTCGGGTTACCGACGGGGAGCGGGCGGGAGGGCATCGACGAACGTTTCGATCTGCTTCCGCATCGCTTCGCTGGGGAGCCGACCGATGCCGCCGCCGATGTTGTCGATCATGTTCTTCGCCTGGCTCGTCGCGGGCGTCACGACCGTCACGGCCGGATGGGCGATGATGTACTTGAGGAACACCTGGGCCCACGTGGTCGCGTCGAACTCCTTTGCCCACGCCGGGACGTCCTGGCCCGCGACGCGACGGAAGAGGCTCGTGCGGCCGAACGGCACGTAGACCATCACGGCGACCTTGCGTTCCCGCGCCAGCGGCAGGATGCGCTCCGCCACGCCGCGATTGTCGACCGCGTAGTCGACGCCGATGAAGTCGAGCGGCTCGTTCCGCATGATCGTCTCGAGCTCGGAGTACTGTCCGTCGCTCGTCGTCGTGACGCCGATGTACTTGAGCCGCCCCTGGGCCTTGAGTTCCTTGAGGATGCCCAGCTGCGTGGGGACGTCGGCGAGGTTGTGGACCTGGATGAGGTCCATCTTCGGCTTCTTGAGCATCTCGAAGGACTTCTCGATCTGGGCCCTGGCAGCCGCAGGGTCGGCGGCGGTGCCACCGCGACCGACCACGTTCACCTTCGTGGCCCAGAACACCTTGTTGGTGATGCCCAGTTCGTTGACGATCGCCGCAGCGACCTGCTCGGACGCGCCATAGCTGGGTGCCGTGTCGAACACCGACGCCCCGCGATCGACCATCGCCCGGAAGACGTCCTTGAGGGCGGTGACTTCATCACCGCGCGCCACCTGCGAAAAGGTGGCGGAACTGCCGAGTCCAATGACGGGGAGCATCTCGCCCGAGGACGGGATCGGGCGGCGGATCAGCTGGCCCTGTGCGAGGGCACGCAGCAGGGCAGGGGTCAGGGTGAGGGCGGCGCTCGCGCCGGCACTAACGGTCAACCACTCGCGTCGGGAAATCACGGTCATCCTCCTGCCTTCAAGATGGGGCCGGCCCAGCCGGCGTTCGGATACGCAGGTGTTGGGACGTTCGCTGGCGCCCTTCAGTCGTCAGGGCGACGGGTTGGCGCTCCAAGAGGAGACGGCGACCCGTGGGAGCTTCAGCCCCCGGCAGGTCGCCGTCAAGCACGTACATGGCCCATCGCACAGGTTCAGGACCCTTGCGGTCCTAGTGGCAGGCGGTCGTCCCGCTGTCGGTCCACGTCTTCCCGGCGACCGGCACGAAGTTCCAGGAATACGTGCCCGCGCCTAACGTGAGCTTGAGGACGCCAAACGTGGCGTTGTGACGCACCTGGCTGTTGGCCTTGATCGTGCCCCAGCCGTAGAACGGCGACTTGCCGCCGGTGCCGACGATGAACTCGCGGATGCCGTTGGCATCGGCGGCCGCCGACGGGTTCTGCAGGCCGAACCGCTCGTACACGTGCGCGTGTCCGTTGAGCACCACGTCGGCCCGGTACTGGTACAGCGCGTTCCAGAAAGGGGCGACCGTCGTGTTGCTGCCATGGCTCACGTCGGAGCTGAAGCGCGGGTGATGCCAGTAGGCGAGGATGCAGGCTTTCGTCGTGGCAGCGAGGTCGGCGCGCAGCCACTTCTCCTGGGGCGAACCGACGCTGCAGGAGACGTTCACGCAGTTGCTGTTGAGCACCACCACATGCCAGTTGCCGAGGTCGTAGCTGTAGTATCCCTGTGGCGCCGGGCCGGCGGCGGCGCCGAAGTAGGCAAAGTAGGGAGTGGCCCCCGCGCCGTATTCGTGATTGCCGATCGACGGCCTCGTGCGCGCCTTGTGGCGCCCCCACGAGGGGTGGTAGCAGTTGGCATAGTTGGCCGTGGTACCGCTGGGGTACGCATTGTCGCCGAGCAGGGCGACGGTTCCCGGAATGTTGTCGATGAGGTCCGCCGTGGCTTCGTCGAACGAAGTCGGGCACACGGCGATGTCACCGGCTGCGATGAGCGTCTCCGTGCCCGCAGGCGGTGGGGGCGGAGGAGGAGGGGGTGGGCTCGTCACGGTTACCGTGGCCGTGCCGACGATCTGAGTCTGCTGCGTGGTGGCATTGATGGTCACGGACCCCGCGGCGACGCCCTGGACCAGTCCGGCGGCACTGACGATCGCGATCGCCGTGTCCATCGATGTCCAGAAGAACCTTCCGCCGCGAATCAGGCCACCGGACGACGTGTAGTACGCGGCCGTCAGCTGGCCCGTGGTGCCAGAAGCGATGGAACTCGTTGCCGGCGTCACCACGACGTAGCCTTCGGCACCATTGTCGGCCAACGCCCCGACCACACGCGGGTCCGTCGGGAGGGCCCGGCTTGCATCGGGTGAGTCGCTGACTGCGCACGCCGGGAGGTACGCGGCGGCGGTCAGGACAGCGAGGATGTGAGGCAGCCGTGTCTTCACGTGCGGTGGGGAAGGAGGTTGTCGAGGCGCGGCAACATGAGCCGTGGACCGTACCCGGGCTGTGAAGGAGCGCACACCATCCGAAGTAAGCGCCGCGCATCCCAAGCCCTAGTGCACGGGAGGGCCCGGTTACAGAATTGCGACCGACCCTACTCCCTCCTTCATGTCCACACCGCAGCATCGCGAGCCGGCCACTGAATCACCCATGTCGCGACGCGCCCTCGTGGGTGGAGCCGCGGCGGCAGCCGGCTCGTTGCTCTTCGCAACCCTGCCGGAAGGGGCCGCAGGTCAGGGTGCATCCACTAGCCCGCCAGCCCAAACGCCCTCGGACATTCCCGTCGACCCGACCAAGGTGCTGGGCGCGCCGACATCGAGCACAAGTGGACGGTCACCGTTTGTCGTCACGGGACGCACACCCACGGGGGCGGTCTCCGGGAGTTCGCTCACGCCGTTGCATCAGTTCACGGGCAACATCACGCCGACGGACCTGCAGTTCGAACGACACCACGCCGGCGTACCGACGATCGACCCGGTGAAGTACCAGCTCCTGGTGCACGGACTGGTCGAGCGGGAAATGGTGTTCACGCTCGATGACCTGATGTCGCTGCCATCCGTGACTCGGCTCCACTTCCTGGAGTGCTCGGGAAATGGCCGCGCCGGCTACAAGGGGATCAAGCCGGACCTATCGCCGCAGAACATCGACGGCCTGCTCTGCAATGCCGAATGGACCGGGGTTTCGCTTTCCACGATCCTGGCGGAAGTCGGCGTGCGCGCCGGAGCCGAATGGGCGCTGGCCGAAGGTGGGGATGCGGCGCTGCTCTCGCGCAGCGTTCCGGTGTCAAAGCTGCGCGACGATGCGATGCTGGTCTACGCACAGAATGGCGAACCCCTGCGGCCCCCCGCCGGCTATCCGGTGCGCCTCTTCCTCCCCGGGTGGGAGGGGAACACCAACGTGAAGTGGCTGCGGCGCCTCGAGTTCAATCGCGAGCCGAACATGTCGAAGGACGAGACGTCCAAGTACACCGACCCGCTGCCCGGCAACAAGGCGCGAATGTTCAGCTTCGAGCTCGACGCGAAGTCGACGATCACGTATCCGACCTTCCCCAACCGGCTCGTCAGGCAGGGCTGGGTGCAGCTCTCCGGACTCGCGTGGAGCGGGCGCGGCAGGATCACGGCGGTCGACGTTTCGACGGATGGTGGCACCAGCTGGACCGAGGCGCAGCTGCAAGGCACGCCGGGGGTGAAGGCCGCGATCCGCTTCACGCACATGTGGAAGTGGGATGGCGCACCGGCCACGCTGATGAGCCGGGCCGTCGACGAGACCGGCTACGTGCAACCGACCTTCGCCGCGTTCAGGGAAGGACGAGGGCCGGGCACGGACTACCACTACAATCACATCCGCGCGTGGAAGGTGGCCGCCGACGGTGTGGTGACCTACGGAGGCGAAGCATGAAGCGGCGGCTCATCGCGCTGGCCGCAGCCTGCGCCGTTGAGGCGTGCACGCCGGCCGGCAATTCCACGACCGGCGAACGGGGCACAGTGCACAAGGCCGAACCGATGCCGGCGCGCTTTGCCGTCGGGCGCACGGCCACTCCGGCGGAAGTCGCTGCCTGGAACATCGACGTGAATGCCAAGGGCGAAGGACTGCCCCCCGGCAAGGGAGACGCCACAGCCGGCGCGGCCGTGTACGCCGCACAGTGCGCGTCGTGCCACGGCGCGAAGGGCGAAGGCATGCCGCCCAATCCCAAACTCGTCGGGCGCGAACCGCGAGACTTCTCGTTCGCGACCACGACCACCGCCGTGAAGACGGTCGGCAACTACTGGCCGTATGCCACGACGCTTTACGATTACATCCGGCGCGCAATGCCGCAGCTGGCTCCGGGCACAATGACGCCCGACGAGACCTACGCCGTGATCGCGTGGATCCTCGCCGAGAACGAGGTCATCCCCCGTGACAAGGTGATGGACGCGACCTCCCTGCCGGCGGTGGTGATGCCGGCGCGCGACCGCTTCGTACCCGATGACCGCGCGGGGGGGAAGGGGTTTCGGTAGGCGGATGAACGAGATAGACGAGGTGGACGAGGTCAACAGGAACCCATGACGCTCCGGCATTTGATGAAAACTCGCCTGCTCCTTGTCGCGTTGGCACTGGGCGCTGCGGCCTCCCTTGATGCGCAGGCGCCCGCGCGGCTCCGCTTTGCCGTCACCTTCCCGGCGTCACGCAGTGCGGGGCCGATCGACGGGCGGCTGCTCGTGATGCTCTCCGCCGACAGTGCATCGCAACCCCGCGACCAGTTCGGATGGGGACTCGGGACGAGCGCCGCCTTTGCGATCGACGTCGAAGGGTGGAAGCCGGGCGAGGTGCGCTACGTGGAGGCCACGGCCTTCGGGTTTCCAGTGCGTCAGCTCGCGCAGCTCCCGCGCGGACAGTATCGCGTGCAGGCGCTGATCAATCGCTACGAGACGTTCACGCGGGGCGACGGCAGGACCGTGAAGCTTCCTCCCGACAAGGGCGAGGGGCAGAAGTGGAATGCCAAGCCGGGAAACCTCTACTCGCGAGCCGACTGGGCGACGGTCGATCCCTCGCGCCCCGACGTGATTCGCCTGAGCCTCGACGAGGAGATTCCGCCGGTCCCCGCGTTCAAGGAAACGGCGTACGTGAAGCACGTGCGCATCAGGAGCGAGCGTCTTTCGAAGTTCTGGGGACGCGACATGTACATCGCGGCGTTCGTGACGCTTCCGTGGGGATTCAACGACCATCCGGGAGCGCGGTATCCACTCGTGATCAACCACGGCCATTTCGCGACGGCCCCGGATAATTGGCGCGAGACGCCACCCGACCAGAACCTCAAGGCCGACTACAGCGCGCGCTTCTCGCTCGCTGGCTACAATCGAATTCAACAGGAAGAGTCGTTCAAGCTGTTCACGGAGTGGACGGGGCCTGGCTTCCCGCGCGTGCTGCTCGTGCAGATCCAGCACGCCACGCCGTTCTACGACGACTCGTACGCGGTGAACTCCGCCAACAACGGGCCGTACGGCGACGCGATCCAGTACGAACTCATCCCCGAGATCGAGAAGCGCTTTCGCGGGCTCGGCGCAGGCTGGGCACGGTTTGTCTTTGGCGGCTCGACGGGGGGCTGGGAGTCGATGGCCGTGCAGATGTTCTACCCACGGGAGTACAACGGGGCGTGGGTGGCATGTCCGGACCCGATCGACTTCCGGCACTACACGGTGGTCGACATCTACACGGACACGAACGCCTACTACATGCCCTCGCGCTTCAAGCGGACCCTGCGCCCCGGGCACCGGAACTATCTCGGGCACGTCGACGCCTCGCTGCAGGAGATGAACCTCTACGAGCTCGCGGTCGGCACGAAGGGACGCTCGGGCGACCAGTGGGACGTCTGGGAGTCGGTCTACTCGCCCGTCGGCGACGACGGCTATCCGCGTCGCATCTGGGACAAGGAGACCGGCACGATCGATCCCGTCACCGCGCAGTACTGGAAGGAGCACTACGACCTGTCGTGGATCCTCAAGCGCGACTGGACGAAGCTGCAGCCCGACCTCAAGGGAAAGATCCGCCTGTACGTGGGCGACATGGACAATTACTACCTCAACAATGCCGTCTACGAAGTGGAGAAGTTCCTCAAGTCCGCGCAACCGCCGGCCGACGCCGTGGTCGACTATGGCGACCGCGATGAACATTGCTGGAACGGCGACCACACGCGCGGCAACGCGTATTCGCGCCTGCGCTATGTGCAGATGGCGACGCCGTGGTTCGTGGAGCGCATGCTGACGACGGCGCCGGCGGGGGCAGATTTGCGGAGCTGGCGATACTAGACGAGATGGACGAACTACCCCAACGAGTCGCAGGCCGTTGCTGATAATCAGCGACGGCCTGCCACCTCGTCTATCTCGTCTATCTCGTCTATCTCGTCTATCTCGTCCCGGTTTCCAGCGCCACCGCGGCGATCAATCGCGCCAGCCCTGCGACGTCCTTGAGGTCGAGCACCTCGGCGGGCCCGTGGGAATAGCGTCCCGGCCACGAGAGTCCCACGTTAGGCGCCCCCCACGGCGAGATCGCCGAGCCGTCCGTCGCCCCTTGCGTCGTGCCGACCTGGATCGGGATCCCCTGGGCGCGGGCAATGCGCAGGATGCGCTCGCGTTCTGCCACGGGGGCCAGGCTGCCGTCGTCGAGACCGCGCAGCACGAGGCCGGCGCCTAACGGGGCGTACGCGAAGTGCGGCGTTTCCAGCGGCGTGTCTGACGAGACGAAGGTGTCGATGGAGTACACGCGGCGCAGCCCGGCGCCGGCGCGATTGCCGAAGGCGCGCGCGCCGTTCAGTCCGCCCTCCTCGTGGACCGACCAGACGAGAAAGACCTTTCGCGTCAGGCGCGCAGGATCGATGCGGCCGAGGGCGGCGAGTAATGCGGTGGAACCCGTGCGATCGTCGCTCCCTCGTCCCGTGATGCGCGTGCCCGCGAGACGCTCCGCGCGCTTGTAGGCGGTGATCCCGAGCCCCGGGCGCACGCCCGCGTGCACCAGCTGGGACGAGTCCATGCCGAACCAGGCGACGAGGGCCGCGGGGACTTTCGTACGCGCGGAGTCACGCGGGATGAACACACCTCGGAGCGGAGGTGGGACGCTCCCGGTGCCGACGCGATCGAAGTGGAGGTACGCCGGCACGCCTTCCCACGACTGGAGTACGACCCCGCCCATGCGTCGCAGCGTCACACGCCCATCGGGCATGATGCGCTCGACCTCGAACGCCACTTCATCCATGTGCGCGATGAATGCGATCGAGTCGCGCTCAGGCCCCAGCGCGATGACGACGTTGCCAGCCGTGTCCACCTCGGTGCGCGAGCGCGCCCAGGCGGGAAGGGCGCGCAGGATCTCGTCGCGTACGCGCCACTCGTGGCCTGGCACGCCGGGCAGGTCGGACAGGCGCATGAACTGCGTCTCGAGGGCGCCGAAGGCGTCGCTGCGGTTGGCGAGGACGCGTGCGGTGTCGGCG
>JACMLI010000498.1 GCA_014379705.1 Gemmatimonadaceae bacterium | reverse complement strand
GCGCCACGCGGCGAAGAGCAGCACGACGCCAAGAATGGCCTTGTAGACGGGCGACGGAAGTCCCAGACGCCCGCCAAGGTACGCTGCGGGGACGGATGCGATCGCAAAAGGCCAGAACAGCGACCACGAGAAATAGCCGGCTCGGATGAACTTCACGCTCGCGATGAGCGCGACGGCCACGTTGAGCGCGAGGGCCGTCGGTCGCATGACGGCCGGTGCAACGCCCAGAAGCGCCATGGCGGCGAGATACCCGGACGCCCCCGCGTGTCCAACCGACGAGTAGAGTACGGCCGCGATGAAGATGAGGACCGTGAGGACTGCGGAGTGCAGCGTGTCCATCTACGCGTGAGCCAACGGAATCCTGAACCGGAACGTCGCGCCCTCTCCCAGGCGCGATTCGGCCTCGAGCTCACCGCCGTGCGCCTCTGCGATCCCCCGCGCGATCCACAGGCCGAGTCCGGCGCCGTGTCCGTTCCGGCCACCACCGACCTTCTGCTCACCTGTCCAGAACGCCGTGAACAGGTGCGGAAGCTCTGTCGCCGATATTCCCGGCCCGGAGTCGGTGACGGACGCGTGCAGCACACTCCCCTGCACCGCAAACCGTACCTCCACGCGGCCGCCACTCGGCGTGAACTTCACCGCATTGCCTACAAGGTTCGAGAGCAGCTGGGCAATCCGCTCGGGATCGATCGTGCCAACGGCTTCAGCGGCTTGCTCGTCGCCCACGAACGCCAGCAAGACGCCCGCCGCCTCGGCCAGGGGAGCGAGCATCACGCGCGCGCTCTCAAAGGCATCGCCGACGCGCCGCGTCACGCGATGGATGCGCAAGCCGTCCCCGCGCATGGACGACGCGTCGAGGAGGTCCTCAACGAGGCGCTGCATCGTGCCGGTGTTCGCGCTGATCGTCGTGAGCGCCGCTTGCTCCCACTCGGCGTCCTCCGACGCGCCGGCAACGCGGCCACCGCGCAGCAGCGTCTCGGCGTACATCGCCACGACGGCCAGCGGGTTGCGCAGGTCGTGCGCGACTACCGCGAGGAGTCGTTCGCGCTCGCGCGTGGCTTCTTCTGCTCGCGCGCGCGCGGCGCGTTCCGCCACGTGCAGTTGTCGCGTTTCCAGGAGGTTCTCCACCCGAAGCAGCACCTCGGTGGCGTCGAACGGCTTGATCACGAAGTCACGAGCGCCGAGCGAGAGGGCGCGATCGCGCGTCTCCGGCGTCACGTCGGCAGTGAGCACGAGGACCGGTCGGTACTCGCCCGGGGCCGCGACCGCGCGCAGGTCGGCGAGCACGTCGAACCCGTGCCGATGCGGCATGTGGAGGTCGAGCAGGATCAGGTCAGGACGATGCGCCTCGACGAGTGATAGCACCTCGCGAGGATCACGCGTGCGCACGAGGTGCGTGTACCCCGCCGTGCCCAGCAGGGCCTCGAGCAGGTCGAGGTTCGCCTCCTCGTCGTCGACGAGGAGGATCGTGCAGTGCGAGAGCCGCTCGGTGGGGGCGCTCACCCCGGGCCGTGTGGAAGGAAGCGCTCGACCACCTCGAGAAACTCATCGACGTCGAGCGGCTTGGTGAGGTACGCGTTGGCCCCAACGATGTGCAGCCGGTCGAGCGACGCCTTGGTGGCGTCGGCGCTCACGACAACGACGGGGATGTGCGCCGTTCGAGGATCGGCCCGGAGGCGCCGCAGCACTTCTTCGCCCGGGATGTCCGGCAAGTGCAGGTCGAGCAGCACGACGTCGGGCAGGTGCTCACGGGCCAATTCCACGCCGAGTTGTCCCTGCAGCGCGGGGATCGTCTTCCACCCCGGGCGCGCCTGGAGAATCGCTTCCACAAGGGAGAGGTTCGCGAGGTTGTCCTCGACGTAGAGGAGCGTCACGTCCCGATGCTCGGCGCCCGGGATCGCAAAGGTGCCGGTGTCGTCGAACGCGCGCACCGGATCGCTTGCCCCATCGAGCTCGACGCGGAACGTGCTGCCTTCCGGCGAGGTCGTCTCGAGCACGAGCGTACCGCCCATTGCCTCGCAGAGCCGCTGCGAGAGCGCCAGCCCGAGGCCCGTTCCTTCGACCTCCGTTTGCTCCGCGCCGAGCCGCGCGAACGGCGTGAAGAGCTGGTCGAGTCGATCGAGGGGGATCCCGTGACCATTGTCGCGCACGTTCACGGCCCAGCGCCCCTGTGCCAATGGCGCGCATTCGAGCCGCACGTACCCGTTGGGCCGGTTGTACTTGATCGCGTTGCTCAGGAGGTTCAGCAGCACCTGTACGAGGCGCTGGCGATCGGCATGGGCAAAGGCGTCGGCCGGAAAGCTGCCCTCGCGCAGCTCCACCTGGTGCTGCTGGGCGAGCGGGCGCACGAGGCCGACCGTCTCGTGCAGGACCGACGCCAGCGCGACCGGTTCGAGCGAGAAGCGCTCGCGCCCGGCCTCGATGCGCGAGATCTCGAGGACGTCGTTGATGAGGGCCAGCAGGTGGCGTCCGGCCTTGAGGATGTGCTGGATGCCCTTGGCCTGCGGCGGCGAGAGCTCGCTGCGCGCCGCTAACTGTGCGAAGCCGAGGATGCTGTTCATCGGCGTGCGCAGCTCGTGGCTCATGCGGCTCAGGAACTCGCTCTTGGCGCGATTGGCGCGTTCGGCGTCCTCCTTGGCGCGGGCGAGCGCTTCATCGGCGCGCACGCGGTCCGTGACGTCGCGGCCAAACGCGATGACGCCCTCATCCCCTGTCGTGGCGGAGATGGTGCGGCCCACGTTCTCGAAGAAGCGGTAGCTGCCGTCCTTGTGACGGATGCGGAAGGTCGCGACGAGCGGCTCTCCCGGATGCTCGAAGATCCACTGCAGTTCCCGCAGCGTCTCCTCGACGTCGTCCGGGTGCAACATGTCGGTCGGCCGCGTGCCGAGGAGTTCGTGCGGCTTGTAGCCGAGCATGCGTTCGGAGGAGGGCGCGACGTACGTGAGGGCCCCCGTCGTGTCACACGTCATCACGAAGTCGGACGCGTTCTCGATGATGCGGCGGAAGTGCTCGTCCTGTTCGCGCAGGGCGCGCTCGGCCGCGACGCGCTCGGTGACGTCGCGCGCATTGGCGATCAGACCGGAGGCGGCACTGTCGGCGGCGAAGGTGCGCGCCAATCCCTCGAAGGTGAGCCAGCGCCCGTCCTTGTGCCGGATGCGATACTGGTTGGAGAACGACTCCCCCGGGTTCGTGATCGCCTTGCCGATCGTGTCCATCACGACCGGGATGTCGTCGGGATGCACGACATCGTTTGGGCGGACGCCGACCATCTCGTCCGGGGTGTACCCGAGGAGCTTCTCGACCGACGGACCCACGAAGGTGATCGCGCCCGTGGTGTCGAAGATGAAGACCTGGTCGTTGCTGTTCTCGATGAGGCGCCGGAAGTGCTCTTCCTGGGCCTTGAGGGCTTCCTGCGCCGCCGTACGCTCGGCGATCTCCTGTGCGAGGGCCGCGGTACGCTCGGCCACGCGTCGCTCGAGGTCCTCGTTGGCGCGCTGCTGCGCCAGCTCCGCTTCCTTGCGCGCGCCGATGTCGCGGGCGGTGGCGACGAGGCGATCCTTGCCGGCGATGCTCACGCGAATAAGACGCATCTCCTCCCAGATCGGCCGCCCATCCTTGTGATACCCCATCCACTCGAAGCGCTGTGGCTCACCCGCGGCCGCGCGAGCCGCGTATTCCAGTGCGCGCGCTTCCGTGAAACCCTGGTCGGCGGCCGTGAGGCCGGCCATGCCCCGCGCCTTCTGTTCTTCGGCGGTATAGCCGAACAACTCGACCGCGGCTTCGTTCAGCTCGAGCAGCTTGCCGGTCTCGATGTCGTGCACCCACATCGCATCGAAGGCGTAGCGGAAGATCGAGCGATAGGCCTCCTCGGAGCGGCGCAGGGCGGTCTCGGTGGCACGGCGTTCCGTGACGTCGAGTGAGGTACCGAGGACCTTCGTGTAGTGTCCGTCGGCCCCGGGGACCAGGAGCGCGTGGGCCAGCAGCAGACGTACGGCGCCATCGGGGCGCACGATGCGGAACTCCGCCGTGGCTTGCTTGGCCGGGACGAGCGCCGCCATACCGTCATTGACGACGTGGAGGTCCTCGGGATGCACCATCTGCAGGAAGTCCGCGTGCGCCCGGGGCGCGGTGGACTCGTCGACGCCGTGAATGCGACACTGTTCGCGTGACCAGTGAATCCGGTCGGTGACGAGGTCGATCTCCCAGCTCCCGAGCCCCGCGATGCGTTCGATGAGGTCGAGCTGTCGCTCGCGCTCGTGGGGGGAGCGGTCGATGGGGGAGACGTCCGGCGAGAAGGTCATGCGGGGAGGTCGGGTGCTGACGCCCGGGGTTGCCGGGCAGGGACGATGAATCTGGCGGACGGGCCGGAATCGCGGGAGCTACGTTGGGGGATTGCGGCGCGAAACGGATGGGTAGAATGACCCACAAATGGGGTCAGACTCGAGTTTCGCACCGCTTCGAGTCTGACCCCATGCCCCGATGTCCCGATCTCCGAGCCTACTTGCCGAACGGCGTCCCGGTCTTGAGCTCGTTGAAGGCTGACTCCACCGCCGGTGTGACAAAGAGCGACGTGAAGCCGCTGCGGCGCCGCTCGTCGGTGCCGGCGAATCGATCGCGAAAGGCCTCGAGGTTCACGCGCTTGCGGGTCGCCTCGAGATCGGCACCGGCGTCCACGGCCGCCTTCACCTGGGTCCACGTCGACTCGATGAGCGCAATGAGCTGGTCGACGTACGTCCAGTCCGTCTGCAGGGGGCCGTGGCCCGGCATGATCGTCGCCACATCGAGCGCCTTCAAGTTCCGGAGGGTCGTCGGCCAGTCGCCGAGGTGTGAGTAGAACGAGAAGGGAATGGGCGCCACGTCGAGGTCTCCCGCGGCGACAATACGCTCCTTCGGGAGGTGCACCACCAGGTCACCCGGCGTGTTCCCGCGGCCGAGGTGCTTCACCACGATCGTGCGCTCCCCGCGCACCAGGACGAGGCTGTCGCGCACCAGCAGGGTCCCGGGCACGACGGGCGACTTCCCCATCTGGTCGACAAACTGCTGGTAGATGGGAAGCATTTCCTCCACGCTCTTGCGAAGCTCGGGGGTCACGTCTGCACCCGTCGACGTCTTGCCCGTGGCGAGCGCCTTCTTGTAGCGCTCGATGATGGCCGGGTACTCGGTGTTGACGTTCTTCGGCAGGGTCGGGATGTCCCGCTCGACGACGAGCCGACGCGTCTCGACGTGCTGGATGAACTCCACGCCGGGAAAGGCCGCCTGATAGACATGATTGCCGTAGTGATGGTCGCTGTGCCAGTGCGTGTTGACGACGTAGCGCACCGGCTTCGGCGTCAGCCGCCTGATCTCCGCGACGACTTCGCTCGCCGATGCCGGGAGGATGTTCGCGTCGACGACCACGACGTCCTCGTCGTTGATGATCACGAGGACGTTGCTGTCGGAGATGCGGCCCGGTGGCTCGCGGAGCACGGCGTACACGCCGGGCGCGAGTTCCTTCGTCTGGTACGGGCCGCTCTGCGCCGACGCAGTGGTCGCGAGCACGAGGAGTGGCAGCACCATGAACTGCCCGCGGAATGCACCGAGCGCCATCGTAGCTCCGGAGGAGGGATGCCACGAAACCTGTCGGAGACGTGCGGCCCGAGCTTGAAGGAAACTGCCGCTCAGCGCACTGGACCCATGACGAAGATCGTGTTGCCGAACGGGTCGATGACGCTGAAGGTCCGTGCCCCCCAGTCTTCGTTCCTGGGTGGGCGTTTCATCTCGACGCGTGGGGCCCATTCATCGTACCAGGCATCGGCGTCGTCGACCTGCAGGGAGACGCACGCGTCCCGCCCGTGACCGCTCATCGGGCTGTCGATGGTCAAGAGGATCCCGCCGCGCTGGAGTCCGAGGAGCCCTTGCGTGCCGTCTTCCGTGGCCTCGAATCGGACCGCGAAACCCAGTCGATCGACGTAGAACTCCTTCGCGACGCGGAGGTCGTCGGCCGGCAGGATCGGGATGGCCTGTTCCATGGATGCTCTCCTCTTTTGGCCGCGCGCGGGGGGCGTTCCGGCTGCAGATGAAAGGACCTTCAGCGCAAGAGGTCCACAAGGCCGGTCGGGTACAGCGGTGTCGAACCACCGCGAAGCGCGTCGAGCGACACCCACACTGCCACGTGATGCACGCCCTCGGCGTCGTTCCCCTCGATCTCGCTGCGATCGTACGCTCCGCGCTCGGCGACGCTCGCCGTGAAGACGAACACGACCTCGTGCCCCGCGCGGCCCTCGTACGTGAACACGTTTTCGAGGACGCAGAGCAGAACCGGCTCCACGAGCGTCAGCCCGAGTTCCTCTCGCCACTCGCGCGCAACCGTAGACACGGCGCGTTCCCCGAACTCCACGCCTCCACCGATCGCTCGATAGTAGTGCTGGTCCCGCACGCTGTCGTACCCTCGCTCGACCAGGACCCGATCGCCATTGCGGATGACGGCAACCGCGAGCGTGCGGATGCTGTTCGTCATTGGGATCGAACCAGCGCTGGCACGCTACTCGGCACGCAGCGCCTCCGTCGGCTCCACGGGATTGCGGCAAGCCCGCAGCAAACGCACTCTCATGTGGGTTCCCCTGCCACGCACAAGGCATCATGACTGTCGACGCGATCCACACCACGGGCGATTCCATCGCGGGCTGGCGCGACTTGTATCGCGAGGAGATGGCCTGCCAGGTCGTTCATGACTCCATCCATGCCCGCCCCGGGTGGACCGACGAGTACCTCCTCCGACGCGACGGCGCCTCCGTGGGCTACGGGTCGGTGGCAGTGGCCGGGCCATGGAGTGAGGCACACGCGATCTACGAGTTCTACGTCGCGCGCGAGGCACGGCAGCACCTGTTCCCCCTCTTTGAAGCCCTCGTCGTCACGTCCCGCGCCACCCACATCGAGGTCCAGAGCAACGACGTCCTTGGGCTTGTGATGTGCCACGCCTTCGCCGGCAGCGTGACGAGTGAGTCGATCCTTTTTCACGATCGCTTCACGACTGCACTCCAGCCGGAGGGCGCGACCTTCCGCGCGCCTCACGCCGGTGAGTTGGACGATGTCTCAGCATCGCAGGAACCCTGGCACGGGGTTGTCGAGATCGAAGGCGCCGTCGCGGCAAGCGGCGGGATCCTCTTCCACTACAACCGCCCCTACGGCGACATCTACATGCAGGTGGAGGAGCGCTTCCGGAGACGCGGGCTCGGGGCGTTCCTCGTGCAGGAACTCAAGCGCGTGGCCTACGCTGGGGGTCACATCCCCGCCGTACGGTGCAACCCCAGCAACGTCGCGTCGCAGCGCACCTTGCAACGCGCGGGCTTCGTGCCGTGCGGTCACATCCTCACGGGCAAAGTGGCAGAGGTGGGTGAATCTCATCGCAGGCTGTGAATCCCCGCCGAGAGTTCCAGGACGAGCAACCGGTACACCCGTCCCTCCCGGAATGGGCGCAGGTTGGCCAAGGCAAACGTCATCACCTTCTTCTCGGACACTTCGTTCGGCGCCAGGTCATTGGCGCTGAAGGACCATTCCGCACCCACTCCCCGCATGCCGTTGTCCGCATTCTTCGGCGCGGGGTCACCGAACTCGCCTTTGATCGCGTTGACCCGCAGGCGAAACGGTCCACGTAATCGCTCCGAAGATCGATTCTCCAGATGGGCCTCGAGGGTCACGACTTCGCCAGCGCGTTCGTAGGTCGTGCGCGTGACAACCAACGCAAGCTTGTCCGACAGCTCAGGTGCACCCGGAGTGCCAACATTCCTCGTGGCGGAGTCGGATCGGGTGACCTCCGTTGCGTCCTGACCGCGCTGGTCGAGGGCAGTAGACGGCAGTGGCGCGCTGCCGGTTCGCGCGGGCGCGCGATCGCCTTGCGCACTGGCAAGCCCACCCATCGAGCTCACGGTAATCGGCGCGGTCCAGACCTGTGGGATCCCCGTGCGGTTGTCCACCCACACTGCGTGAAAGACACCCCCGGCGTCTGCCACGAGTCCGGCGGTGTCTCCACCCAGGAACATGAACGTGTTGAGCGAGACGCGCAGGGTGGTGCCAGCCGGGGCACGGCTCACCGTCGACCGCAGCCCCGTCCAGGGCGTGGTCGGCCCAAACGTGGTTCCGCCCGTCGACACCTGCACGCTCGGCGCGAACGTCGCGCCGCCGTCGAGCGAGGCCGTGAAACGCACATCCCATCCCATGTTGTCGGGATGGTTCCTCCGGTCGTACCAGGTCACTCCCACCGCGCCGTCGCGATTCACCGCGACCACGGGCATGAACTGATCCGTCGAGTCGCCCGGCGGATTGTCATTGATGGCGCGCGCGTCCGACCAGCGCTTGCCGCCGTCGACCGACACCGCGAACAGGATCTGGCTGCGGCCGCTGCGACGATCTGGCCAAACGACGTACAGCCGGTCGCGGAACGGGCCCCGTGTGGCGTCCACCGCGAGGATCGGCTGCGAATTGACATTGTTGTCGGCGCCCTTGCGACTGCCGCCAGCATGGAACTCGCCGATCACGATGGCCGGGGTGAGCGTGGCACCACCGTCTCGCGAGGTCATCGCGCTGAGCACGCTGCGCCCGGCGCGCGTCTCGCCGAACACACCGAGCAACGTGCCATCAGACAGCACCACGGCGTTCCCCATCGAGTGAGCGGTAAAGCGTCCAAACCCCTCACGCGTCCCCGGACCCTTGAACGTCCGTCCACCGTCAACCGAGGAGAAGACGACGAAGTCGGAGATGGAGCGCGGGACGCGATTGTTGCCATTCACATAGATGCGGCCGTCGAACCTGCCACCGGTCGCATCGGCCGTCACGTACTGACGGTCCGTGTACGTCAGGGTGGATGAGTCCGTCCACGTGCTCCCGCCATCGCGCGAGCGAAAGAACAGCATCGAGCGGTCAGCACCGGATGGCGGGATGGATGACGCAGTGTAGTACGCGCTCCCATCCGAGCCATAGGCGACGGCGGGATCACCGGTGTTCGCCAGCCCTGCGCCGTCGAGCGTGGGCTTCCAGGTCCTGCCGCCGTCTGTCGACGCGTAGACCACGGTGCTGAAATGGTCACGGTCCGCTGGATACACGATCGACCCTACCACCAGCCGCCCGGGACGGCTGGGGTCGGCCGCTGCATGCACTTCGTAGTGGGTATCACCAGGGTGGGCAGCGCTCACGAGCCTGTTGGCACCCACGTCGATCCTCGGCGCGCGTGACCGCGGCGCGGCGATCGAAACGGCGAGCGCGGACAGCACCGCAAGGGCGATGGTGGAGGCCTTCATGCCCGGAAAGCTACTGTGCGTTGCTTTCGCGCATAGCAGTCTTGTCCAAGCGTCCGCGGATGCACCCCGAGCAGCTTGCGCGAGTCCTGCTGTTCCCGCCTCCCAGCCATCGCCAGCATGCACGTTGGCCACCTGCTTCTTGCCGTTGCCCTCGCAACTGCGTGCTCCCGTCACTCCCGGCCCTCAGCCACCCCGTCGGAGTCAAACGCGACTGCCCACTCATTCATTGACGTGTCGTTGCTCTCGATGGCCGAGGAGGGAGTCAGGACACACCAGACCGTCGTCGTGAGCAACGGGCGCATCATGCGCATCGGACCGGCAAGCCAGACACCGATTCCACCGGGCACCACGCGCATCGACGGCCGTGGCAAGGTGCTCATGCCCGGACTCGGTGACGCTCACGCGCACCTGAGCACCGTGGGCGGCGGCCCAGCCCTCGCCGGGCGTGCGCTCGACCTGTATCCGCTGTTCGGGGTCACGACGATCCGCAGCATGTACACCGAGCCACACCATCGTCCCCTGCTCGCGAACGCCGCGGGGCGCGTGTGGCCACGGGTCGTCGTGGCATCACCGGCCTTCACCGGTCAATCCACGCCCACCCCGCAGGCAGCGCGTGATTCCGTGCGGAAGTACAAGGCAGAAGGCTTCGCGTTCACCAAAGTCCTGCCTGGACTCTCGCGCCCGACCTTCGACACGCTCGCCGCTGAGTCAAAGGCCCTGGGCATGCCCCTCGCCGGGCATGTGCCGGCGGCGGTGGGGCTCGAGCAGGCGCTGCAGTCGGGGTTTGTCTCGATCGAACACCTCGACGGACTGATGGAGGCGCTCCTGCCGCCGGGAACGCAGGCCCAGCCCGGCTTTTTTGGCTTAGGGCTCATCGACCGCGTCGACGAGGGGCGCCTGGCGGAGGTCGTGCGGCAGGTGAAGGCATCGGGGGTCGTCGTTGTGCCGACCGAGATGGCGATGGAGCGCTACGTGAGCACCGACAGCGGCACCGCCCTCGCACGACGTCCGGAGATGCGCTACGTGCCCATGCCGCTTCTCCAGGCGTGGATTGGCCAGAAGGACAACTTCGCCCGTGGTGTTGGGGTGACCGCCGCCCGGGCGGCACGCTATCGCGCCCTGCGCCGACGCTTCATCCGCGAGCTTCACGCCGCCGGCGTTCCCATCGCCCTCGGGAGTGATGCGTTCAACCTGTTCGACGTGCCCGGCGCGAGCATCGTCGAGGAGCTCACCGCGTTTGTCGATGCGGGCATGACGCCGCGCGCCGCAATCCGCAGCGCCACGGTGGAAGTCGCGCGCCTGATGAACATCCCCCACGTGACCGGCACCGTGTCAGTCGGGGCCGTGGCCGATCTCGTGCTCCTGGAAGGAGATCCACTGCTGGACCTGCGGCAAGTCGCGCACCCTGCGGGCGTCATGCTCAACGGCCGGTGGCTCGATCGCGCGGAGATGGACCGCCGCCTCCGGGCCCTGGAGGTGCCGAGCACCGGCCACTAAGACCTCGATCCCCTTCAGCGTCGCGTGAATATCCGCTGGCCGCAGGGACGCACCGGCCCATCCCTGCGCCGTGGCGCGGTGTGGGGATCTCCCTGAGACTGTGGCTCCTCTACAGGGGCACCCGCATGACCCTTCACCCGCCTGCGCAGGGCAACGACGCGGCGTTCACGCTGTCGCGGGAACGGCGATCGACGGTGCGAGTGCGTCCAACGACGGCCCGCGCGCAGGTCGGCAGCGTCGCACTGGCACGGAGCACCGCGTTCGGCGGCATCACCGCACTCAAGGGCGGCGCGTTCGAGACGCGCCTCCAGCCACACGTGCATTCCTCGTACGTGATCGGCGTGGTCGACGACGGGGCGGTTGAGGTCACGGTGAATGGTGTGTCGGCGATCGCCACCGCCGGATCCGTAATCGTCATTTCCCCGTTTGTCGTGCACACCGAGATCCCGCTGGCGCCAGGCGGCTGGTCGTTCCGGTACTTGTATCCGAACGAATCGGCGGTGCGTGAGATCCTGGGTGACTCGCCACGGTACCGCGCCGCGCTGCCCTTCCCGTGTCCCGTGCTCGCCGACCCGGGGCTCGCCTCCGCCATCAGGAATCTCGACGACGACCTTCGCGCCACGGGCGATCGTGCCGTCACCGAGAGCCGCTTTGCCGAGATCGTCCGCGCCGCCGCGGCGCACAGCCACACCTCCGCGCACGCCCCACGTGAACGGCGCAACGTGCAGGCCGTCCGCACGCTCATCACACAACGTACGCAACGCAACGTTTCGCTCGGTGACCTCGCGGCCGCCGCGGGACTCAGCCCGTTTCATTTCCTTCGGGTCTTCAAGGCCGAAGTGGGGCTTCCCCCGTATGCGTACTTCGAGCAGGTGCGGATCGCGTACGCCAACGAGATGCTCTGCGCCGGCGTGGAGCCATCGGAGGTCGCTTATCTGCTCGGTTTCACCGACCAGAGTCACCTGAACCGCCAGTTCGGTCGCGGCTCCTTCACCACGCCGGGGCGTCTCTCGCGACTGGCGAGCCAGGCGCTCGATCACGCGCGCTCCACGCGGGCGCGGCGGTAGCGCTGGTCAGGAACGCGCGCGGCCGGGCGCCTTCTCATAGCGAAACTCGACGAGAAACACGCGACGACCAGGCCCGTGCTTCGCGGTCTTGAGCAGGTCTACAAGACCGGAAAACCCGGACTGCCGCGCCAGCTCCGGCGTGATGTCCTGCAGCGACATCTCAGTGAGCGCGGTGACCACGATGTGGCCGGGCGGGAGCGAATACCGCCCGCCCACCTTCACATGGGACCGTTGCCAGAGGCGAACGCTGCAGGTGATCTCGCCGCGTTGAATGGGTGCACGCAAGGCTCGCAGGAATTGCATCGCGGCTGCCTAACGCGTTCCGCGCACGGCCACCGCCAGATGCGCCGGCGACGCGAAGGACACCGTGCCGTCGGCCTGACGGTACGACGCCAGGTCGCGTTCCGCCTCGCGGAGGATGGTCTCGACCGTGGATGCAGGCAGGTGAACGCCCATCAGCGGCAACCAACCGACAATGTCCGCTTCGACCATCGCTCGAATGCTCGGGAACCGGCCCGTTCCCACCACCGTGGCTATCGACGACAGCGGTACGCCCGCTTCGGCAAACTGCGCCTCGAAGGCCACACGATCACCGAGGCGGAAGGGAAGCCGCAATGGAGCAGTCGCAGGCGCACCGGCGATCCGCTCGATCAATTCCGTTTCGGCGTTGTAGGCAGGCGTGACATCGAGGGATGCCCAGACCGCCACGGCCATCCGGCCACCCGGCTTGAGGACCCGCCACATTTCCGCGAGGGCGATGGGCGCACTGGGAAAGAACATCAGACCGAACTGGCTGACGACGGCGTCGAAAGAAGCGTCCGGAAAGGGCAACTCGCTCGCACTTCCCTGCTGCCACTGGAGATCGGGTCGCGTTGCCTTCGCAATCGCGAGCATGCCGGGATCGACGTCGAGCCCGATGACGGAGCCCGTCGAGGTGACCGCTGCGGCTGCCGCGCGAGTCAGGACTCCCGTGCCACAGGCGACGTCGAGGACATGGTGGCCTGGGCGAATGGACGCGGCCGCGACGAGCCGCGGCGCCCACTCGGACATGAGGGCCGGTACCAGGACGTCTTCGTACGCTTTCGCGGCGACGACGGGATCGGGGGTCGATGCACTGGCCACGAGAAGGCGAACCTAATGCGCGCGCAGGCCGATGCCCAACGCGACTCCGTTCCGATGGGGAAGAATGAGCGGGGTGATCCCGGGGACCAACCCGCGGTACGACGTTGACGCGTGCGCCGAGTCGCGCGGCGCTTTCCGCCGGAATCCCCGGATGCTGAAGGCCATCGCCGACACACCGATGATGACATTCCTCCGGGCGAGCGTCCGGGTCTCACCAACCGACGAAAGGTTGGCGACCCCGAGCGCGGTCGCCGACGCTCCCGTCACGAGACCCCACCACCCGCTCGTGCGGGACGGCGCGAATATGTTGACCCCCGTGCTCACCACCGCAGCCCCACTCACCACCGCCGATGCAGGACATGCTTGAAGGTAAGATCCCCTTCTGACCGGTACTCCGGTTGCACGCGCGCAGCCTCGGCCAGCGTAAGTCCGGTGCTATCGAGCCACTGGGTGAATTCACCATCATCGCGAAGGTCGGGGATCAAGGCGTTGTTGGCCGTCCTCGCGATGCGATCCACCATGCCCGGGCGCCCGGAGCGCGCGACGAGGTACGCCATCGCGCAGAGCGTTCCCTGCTCGTCCCGGAAGAAGGGCATGTCAGGCCCGAACCGGTCGTTCCGCGGGAAGCGCCCAGCGTCGCGATACTCATGGAGCCAGGCGATCAGCGCCGACCGCGCCTCGCGTTCCGAGCGCGACAGGTGATCGACGCTCGCGGTGCGCAGTTCGATGGTGACGGAATCAAAATGCGCCTGCAGCCGTCCCTGTTCCTGCCGTTCAAAGCCCAGGCGGGCGGAATCATGCGACGGTGCGTTGCCACTGCATCCGGCAAGGGAAAGTCCGGCGCACGCGGCCATGACTAAACGAGAAATACGCATCACAGCGCCTCGTGGGTACGGACCGTCCCGGCCGTCAGCTGGTGGGCGCTGGCGCCGTCGGCGATGGCAGTCACGCAAGGGAAGACCTCGAAGACCGACGAGTGGTCACGAGCACACGGCATCCAGACCTCGAGGCCCACGCTGGAGGCAGCAGTCAACCGTGACCGCTCTCGACGTCCGTGTTTCGTCCTGTGCGAGCCCTTGATTCGCGAGAGTTCCGAGTGCTTTGTCCGGCGCATCATGACGACGACCGACGCCGTGCGCCCCAACGGGGCTGACGAGAGGCCCCGGCACAACGTGCCCGCGGCGCTGTCATCCTTCGTCGGCCGCACCAGTGAGGTGGCCGACCTGCGCGATACACTCGGCTGGTCCCGCCTCGTCACCGTCGTCGGCGCCGGTGGCGCCGGGAAGACGCGCATCGTGCGCGAAGTGGCCGTGTCGATCGCACAGGATCGGCTCCCCTCATCGCTCGACCGCGTCCTCTGGGTGGAGCTGGCACCGGTCAGCAGCGGCGCCGACGTCGCAGGTACGCTCGCTGGCCTGCTCGACATCACGCCATCCTCGGGAAAGCCGTTCGTCGAGGCCATCGTCGACGCCCTCCGCACCCAGCGCGCACTCCTCGTGCTCGACAACTGCGAGCACGTGATCCAGGAAGCGGCGCTGCTCGCCGATGCCCTGCTCCGCGGCGCGCCACGCCTGACGATCGTGGCGACGAGTCGTGAACCACTCGCGATCGAGGGCGAGGTCGCGTGGCACATGCCAGGGCTCGCGCGCTGGGAGCCCGCTGGCGAAAACGCACGCCTCGACGCCGCGACGGCACTTGGCTTCGACGCAATCCGGCTCTTCGTCGAACGAGCACGCGCCGCGACGCCGGCCTTCGCGCTCACCGACGCGAATGCTTCCGCGGTTGGCATCATCTGCGCGCGACTCGACGGATTGCCGCTCGCCCTCGAGTTGGCTGCCGCGGTGGTACCGGTGTTAGGCATCGAGGGACTCGTGACTCGACTGTCGGACGCGCTGTCGCTGCTCTCGCGCGGTCGGCGCACCTCGATGCCGCGCCACCGCACGCTGCGGGCCGTGCTCGACTGGAGCTACGAGCTCCTCACCCAGGACGAACGCGCGCTGTTGCGGCGCCTTTCCGTCTTCCGCGGTGCCTTCACGCTCGACGACGTGGAAGCCGTGTGCGCACCGCGCTCGGCGTTGCGTGAACCCCCTGCCGACGTCGTCCCCACGCTCGGTCGTCTCGTGGAGCATTCCCTGATCGAGGTGCGGGAGGAGGCGGGCGAAGCCAGCTATCGCCTCCTCGAGACCGTTCGGCAATACGGCAGCGCGTTGCTGCGCGCCCTCCCTGAGGAACGCGAGGTGCGCCGTCGCCACGCGGAGTGGGTCGCCGACGTGGCCGAGGCCGCGGAACCATTGACGTTCAGCCCTGCACGGGGCCGCACGGTGGCCCGGCTGCGTCGCTCGGTCGAGGAGATCCGCGCGGCGTTGATTTGGGCGACCGGGTCCGGCGGCGATCCGCTCGTGGCGATCCGCATCACGGGCGCGTTAGGCTGGTTCTGGATCTCCGGGCACCCGTGGGGTGAGGCGCGCGACCTGCTGTGCGTGACCCTCGCCGTCGCCGACGCGCAAGGCATCGCCGACACCGACCGCCCCATCGCCGACCGCATCTCGTTAGGCCGAGTGATGTACCCGATGGTCGGGTTGTCGTATTTCGCCGGCGACACCGGCGCGATGCTCGCCTTTGGAGCGCGCGAGATCGCGCTGTGGGACAGCGTCGATACGACGCCGGGCCTGACCGAGGCGCAGCGATTGACCGCCGCCCGGGGTCGGACCCTGAGCTACCAGCTGACGGGTCTCGCCCACGCCATGCGCGGCGAACGGGAGCCGGCGTTGCGCGACGGCGATCGCTGCATCGCGACGGCCCAGCGCTCCGGGGATCGCTGGCTGCTGGCCGTGATGCTGATGCGGCGCGCCCTGGTGCATTTCATCGTGGGCGACCATGCCGCCGCGCAAGCCGACTACCACGCGGCGGTCACGCCCCTCCGCGCGATGGGTGAGCACTGGTTCCTCTCCCTCGCCCTCGAGGGAATGGCAATCAACGCGCTTGCCCGCGGCGACCTGGCCGTAGCCGGCTCCTACGCGCGGGATAGCGTGATCGTGCTGCGCGAGGAGCCCGATGCGTGGTTCGTGTCGCGGTCGCTCGATGCCATCGCCGTAATCCTGCTGGCCCAGCTCAATGCCAGCCCACCCGCCAGCCTCGCACCCGCCGAGGCCGCGGCTCGCTTGATGGGCGCCGCCCAGGGACTGCGGCGCAAGTGCGGTGCGGGGATCATCGGGACCGATGTGGAACGGCACGCCGCCACCATCGCCCAGCTGCGCGAACGACTCGGCGCCGATGGCTGGAGTGCTGCGTTTGCCGCAGGACGGGCGCTCACGCTCGACGACGCGTTCCGGCTGATGGATGCCGACCCGGTGGTCGCCGCGCTTGCCACCGATCGCTCGACGCCCTCGTCAAGTGCCACGCCACCCACGCCCGACCACGGCCTGCATCGCCTTGAAGTTGACGTCCTCGGCGGCCTGTCATTCATCGACGGCGGCAGACCCTGGCCCGCCAATGCCCTGCCGTCGGGCAAGGGACTCGAACTCTTCCTCTACCTGCTGCTGCATCGCGAGGTGACCAAGGACGAGGTGGGGCTCGCGCTGTGGCCTGACGCGTCGGCCGCGCAGGTGCGGAACGTCTTTCACGTCACGCTGCACTACCTGCGCCGCGCGTTAGGCGGCACCCGGTGGATCGCGTTCGACCGCAATCTCTACCGGCTGGATCGTTCTCCCGAGCCAGGCCGCACGCTCGTGTCCGACGTGGACGCGGTGCTCGCAGCGAGCGCCCGCTTGCGTGCGCTGCTCCGCGAGCGGACCCCGGCAACGCCGGAGGTGCTCCGCGACGCGCGGCGCGACTTCGATCGGAATCGCGGTGCGATCGCCCGTGGCGTGGTGCGCAGCGACTGGATCATCGAGAGCGAAGACCACGTGCGCGCGGCGTGGGTCGAGGGCATGGACGCGCTGGCGCAGTTGGCCATTCGTGGCGGCCAGCACGCGGAGGCAGCATCGGCACTCGAGGCCCTGCTTGCTCGGGAGCCGCTGCGCGAGAGCGCGCATCGCCTGTACCTGGAGACACTCGCCGCGCAGGGGGAGCCCGCGCGGGCGCTCGCGCACTACGACGCCTTGACGGCGCTGCTCCGGCGCGAGGTGGGCTCGCGACCCGCGCCCGAGACGAGTGCCATCGCGGCTCGCCTTCGAGCGTAAGCAGGTCACGCGACTGGTCAGCAC
Organism: Gemmatimonadaceae bacterium; assembly: GCA_014379705.1. GTDB lineage: Bacteria > Gemmatimonadota > Gemmatimonadetes > Gemmatimonadales > Gemmatimonadaceae > RBC101. The sequence goes on along the minus strand of JACMLI010000498.1, from coordinate 2,090 downwards.
GTCGAGCCAGCATTGCCGGGCCGGTCGGGAGCTGCGAGCTTCTCTTGCCCGTTGACCACGCGTCACTCCGAGGGCGCCACATGCTGGATCGGATCGCTGCGTTCCTTGAGGTTTCCACGACCGTCGCTGCCATCCTGCTCGCCATCCTCGGCGTGCAGGTTGCCACGCAGCTGTACGCGGTCGTGGACCTTGCGAGACGCGACGCGGTGCGAGGCGGCCGCAAGTGGGCGTGGGCGCTCGTCATCGCCCTGGGCAACCTCCCGGGCGCCATCGGCTACCTCGTCGCGGGACGACAGGCCAAAACCGACGCAACGGACAACCGCTCCGGTGCCAGCGCCGTGGGCGCCGCGTCGGCCCGGCGTGCCGTGGATGCGCTATATGGCCCGCGCGACGAGCACTGAACGTGTTGTCCCATGACAGCGACGCGCCGGCGATTGAACTCCGCGGCCTGACGAAGCGATTCGGCAGCACGGTCGCCCTCGACCATGTCGACCTCGTCGTCGCACCGGGAGTGGTCTTTGGATTTCTGGGACGCAATGGCGCGGGAAAGACCACGGCGCTGCGCCTGCTTTCCGGGCTCGCCCGGCCCACCGAGGGCACGGCGCGTGTCCTCGGCCACGATGTCGCGCATGCAGCTGAACACGTCCGGGCTCGCATCGGGTTTCTTCCCGACGTGCCCGGGTTCTACCCGTGGATGACGGCGCGCGAGTACCTCGAGTTCGCCGGACGACTCTTCGGACTCGACGTCGCCACCATCGACAGTCGCGCCACGGCCCTGCTCGAGATGGCGGGGCTCGCCGGCGTCACGACGCAAATCGGCGGGTTCTCGCGAGGGATGAAGCAGCGACTCGGCATTGCGCAGGCACTGATCAACGCCCCGCGCCTGCTCATGCTCGATGAGCCAACGAGCGCGCTGGACCCCATCGGCCGGCGCGAAGTCCTCGAAATGATCGCGTCGCTCCGCGGCCGCACGACGGTGTTCTTCTCGACCCACATCCTTGCGGACGTGGAGCGGGTATGCGACGCGGTGGCGATTCTCGAACGCGGACGTATCGTCGCGAGCGCGCCCATCGCCGAACTCACGTCGCGCGCGTCGGCCAACCGGTTGATCGTCGAATTGGAACGCGAGGAAGACGTCGCCGGAGTCGCCGTGCGGCTGGAGGGGCGAGCCTGGCTCCTGTCCCTGGAGACCAACGATCGCGTGCTGCGGGTGTCCGTGTCCGACCTCGACGCCGCCCAGCGAGACCTCCCAGGGGCGATCGCGGCCGCTGGCGCCGCACTGCGGCGGTTCGAGATCGAGGAGGCGAGCCTGGAGGACGTGTTCGTCGGACTCGTCGGGGAGGGAGTGCGATGACCGGCCTCGCTCCCTTCCTGCGAAAGGAACTCCTCGAGATCCGTCGGACGTGGCGACTCTGGGTGATTCCCGGGATGCTGGTGTTCTTCGGCGTGACGAGCCCGATCATCGCCGCGATCTCGCCGGCGCTGCTGCGGTCCATGACGGCGTCGCAGCCGGGCGTGGTCATCCAGCTCCCTGCCCCGACCGCGCTCGACGCCTTTGCCCAGTTCCTCAAGAACCTCGATCAGTTCGTGCTCATCGCCGTCGTGATCGCGGGGGCCGGGGTCGTCTCGGGAGAACGATCGTCCGGCACGGCGATCCTCGCGTTGACCAAGCCGCTGTCGCGGGGCGCATTCGTCGTGGCAAAGATCCTGTCGCAGGTCATGCTCCTCGCCATGTCCACGGCGTTAGGCACGGCGGCCTGCGCCGCGATGACGGGGATTGTGTTTGGCGGCGGCGACGCGGGTGCGCTGGTGACGGCGGTGGCCCTCTGGTTCGTCTACGCCACGCTCCTCATCGTGGTCATGACCCTCTTCTCGGCCTCGTTTCGTTCGCGTGGCGCGGCAGCGGGCGCAGGGCTCGGCTTCTTCTTCGTGACGCTCCTGCTGTCGACCTGGGGGCCGGCCGCGCAATACAGCTTTCTCGGCCTCTGGCCGGCCCAGAGTGACGCGCTCCTGGGGAAGGCGGTGTCAGCGGGGTGGCTGCTGACGACCGCCGCCGTCGCCATCGTCGTGGGAGCGGTGATGGCCGTTCG